>JBAUGL010000041.1:0-10457 GCA_049679665.1 Pyrinomonadaceae bacterium
GAACAAGATCGTGCCTGATCCGGGGGCAGCCGCAGGGAAAGTAAGGTTTTTGGACGATACCGACAGGTCTGGGGCACAATATCTACGTTCCGCGTTAACCGCGATCATAGAGAAATTCACGGACGGAGATAAGCTTGAGCTGCCCGACGGCGGTATCGGAAAGTCCCGCGGTAAAGGGAAACGAAAAAAGGCGGGGGCCGAAACCGGTACCGATGCAGTACGCAAACTCCTCGAAGCGCCTTTCTCAGATCTTCCGCTGGAGATCGTCGATGCGTTTTTCCTGGGGACAAAACGCCGACTGACCTTTCGTCAGGGTGAATATAAGTTCGAAACTGATTGGAAGGGTGCGCTGCGCACAATGCGTGATCGAATGGAAAGCCCACCTACCGAGAAAGTCAGGGCTGCGTTGGAGGAACTGGTCGCGCCCATAAGGTGTCCCGTCTGCGAAGGGAAACGATTGCAGCCGGAAAGCCTGGCTGTAAAAGTAAATGATCTCGGAATTGCTGACTATACGGGCCTTCCGATTCACGACGGCTTAAAACGGTTCGGTGAGATCAAACTAACGGAGCGCGAGAATAAGGTCGGCGGTTTGGTGCTTAGAGAGATCGTCGATCGGCTAAGTTTTTTAGAAGCCGTCGGGCTCGGCTATCTTACTCTCGACCGTTCGTCAGCTAGTTTATCGGGTGGGGAGGGACAGCGGATCAGACTTGCAACCCAGATCGGTTCAAAGCTTCGCGGCGTTCTGTATGTTCTTGACGAACCGAGCATCGGGCTCCATCCGCGTGATAATCAACGGCTTCTTGACACATTGCACGAACTTCGCGATCTCGGTAATACAGTTCTTGTAGTAGAACACGACGAGGAGACGATCGAGAACGCAGACTATGTTGTGGATCTTGGCCCGCTGGCGGGAACGCATGGAGGGCAAGTTGTGGCGTGCGGCACTCCGGCTGAGATCGCGGAATCGGAGCAATCATTGACGGGTCGATATCTGAGCGGAGGCCTTAAGATCGAGATTCCTGAGTTTCGCCGATTGGCTAATGGCTCACGATTAAAGATCAACGGCGCCAAAGCCTACAATCTGAAAAACATCGACGTGGAATTTCCGTTGGGGCTTTTTACGGTCGTAACGGGTGTTTCGGGGTCGGGCAAATCGACTCTCGTTGAGGAGATTCTCTATCCTGCACTCGCTAGACACGTGTATCGATCAGCAGTCGAACCGCTGGAACACGATTCGATCGAGGGCCTTGAGCTGGTCGATAAGATCATAGAGATAGACCAATCCCCGATCGGCCGGACACCGCGGTCGAATCCGGCGACATACACTGGCTTGTTCACGCCGATCAGGGAGCTGTATGCAATGTTGCCGGAATCGCGGGGCCGCGGATACAAGGCAGGCCGGTTTTCGTTCAATGTCAAAGGCGGCCGGTGCGAGGCATGTGAGGGCGACGGAATGAAAAGGATAGTAATGAACTTCCTGCCGGATGTTTACGTCACTTGTGATGTTTGCCGGGGCAAGCGGTACAATCGTGAGACTCTTGCGGTCAGCTACAAAGGTTTATCGATCGCCGAGCTGCTTGATACAACAATCGAGGACGCATTGCCGATCCTTGAGAACATTCCCCAGATCAAGCAGAAATTGCAGACACTGCTTGATGTTGGGCTCGGTTACATCAAGCTTGGGCAATCAGCAACTACTTTGAGCGGAGGCGAAGCTCAGCGAATCAAACTCGCAAAGGAACTTTCAAAACGCGCGACAGGGAAAACGATCTATATTCTTGATGAACCTACAACCGGGCTCCATTTTGCCGACGTACATAAATTGTTGGATGTATTGCAGCAATTAGTTGACACGGGAAATACAGTGATCGTGATCGAGCACAATCTCGACATTATTAAGTCGGCTGACTACATAATCGATCTTGGCCCGGATGGTGGATCTGGCGGCGGAAAAGTCGTTGCGACAGGCACACCCGAAGAAGTTGTACGCGTGAGGAAGTCCTACACGGGAAAGGCGCTGAAGTCGGTTCTAAATAACTGAAAGATAACACGAAACGGGTATCCCCATCATCGATTCGGCTTCTGGATCGCCGCGATCATCTCCCTAACGGCCTCATCCAGTCCGACAAAAACGGCGCGCGAGACAATGTTGTGGCCGATATTGAATTCGGTGATTTCCGGAATTCGGGCAAGCGCAGCGACGTTTCGGTACGTCAACCCGTGACCGGCGGCGACAAGAAGACCGAGCTTTCTCGCCGCCTTCGCAGACTTCTCGATTCGCTCTAGCGCCATTCTGGCCTTTTTTTCGCCATCTCCATGCGCCGCACGGGATGAAAGTGTCAACTCAGCGTACTCCGCCGTGCAGAGTTCGATCTGTTGGGCTCCAGATCTCGCCGCAGCTTTGATTTGAATTTGGTCCGGATCGACAAATATACTGACGAAAATATCTGATGCCGCTAAACCCTCGACGGCGATCCTGGTTGTATCGAAGTTTCTCTTAACATCAAGCCCGCCTTCGGTCGTAACCTCATTGGGATTTTCAGGGACTAGCGAAACGGCATCGGGTCTGGTACGTCGAGCGATCTCGATCATCTCGGACGTTGCAGCCATTTCAACATTTAGATACGTCGTGACAACATCGCGAAGAAGTTCGATATCACGGTCCTGAATGTGTCGGCGATCTTGCCTAAGGTGCACTGTGATACCGTTTGCACCCGCTTGCTCACAAATCACAGCGGCAGTGATTATGCTCGGTTCGATGGTCTTTCGGGCCTCACGAATGGTCGCGACGTGATCGATATTTACGTTAAGTCTTGTAGACATTGCGATTGACTCTATTATTTAATCCGGTTGGTGGTCATATGATCCGTCCTTAGCGATCCGCCGGATCTGGCGAACCTCGTTGAACATGCGAATGCTGTCCCGAAATACGTTCACCTTGCTTCGCTCGTCATTGTACCACCGTACGGGGATCTCTTTCAGCCTAAGTCCATGACGGTTTGCCACATAAAGGAACTCGACATCGAACCCGAATCGATCTATTTGCATTAGACCGAGCAGCGGCCGGAATTTAACCATATTGAAAGCCTTAAAACCGCATTGAGTGTCCCAAAACGGCAGACCGGTAAGAGACCTCACGATCAAATTGAAAACTTTGCCGCCCTGTTCGCGCCGCCAAGGCTGGTGTGTCCCGATCAAGGAGCGGTCAAGGGCCCTTGAACCAAACGTCAGGTCGTAGGTGCCGTTAATTATTGGCTCGACGAGATTTCCCATTTCTTCGATCGGAGTTGAGAGGTCGGCGTCGCTAAATAGGGCCGTGTCGCCCGACGCGGCGAACAATCCCGTCCTCACGGCGAAACCCTTTCCTCGGTTTTTGTCATAGCGTATGACTTGCGTCGCGATATCGGGGAACTCTGAGCAGGCATCTTTGGCGACTTCGCTGGTCTTATCGGCAGACCCATCGTCTACAACGATGACTTCGCTTTGAACGGCTAGGCTAGCGACAAAGGCCAGCGTTTTGCGAACTGAATCGCCGAGCCTATCTTGCTCGTCATACGCTGGAATAACAATGGAATAGGTCGGTTTCATTCGGCAAAAACTAGATGTTAAGTTCTGTACCCGAAAAAGTAAAATTTCGTCGGGCTTTTCAACTTACAAATGACGCGAAACCTTGCACTAAATTGATGCGGGCGGAAACTCGTAGAAGAAATCGTTTGACAACGCCCTGTCGTTATTCTTCAACTAAATTATGATATAGTTGGAAAATTCTGGAGAGTAGTGCTTTTGGTGATGAACAAAAAGTTTTGGATTTCTGCAGTATTGATCGTCTTGTTTGGCGCCATTATCGGTGGGATCTTTGGAAAATTGCCCACCGGGATATCAGCCGATTCTGATGCGACCGCAGGACGGGTTTCGGCCGATTACAAAGAAGCGATCGGCGTGATCAATGCGAACTATGTCGGCAAGATCGACCACGAAAAACTCCTCGACAGTTCGATCCAAAGCATGTTGTGGACGTTAGATCCGCATTCTTCGTTTTTCACCCGCGACGAATTCCGTAAGTTGTATGAGGAACAGGCGTCACAATTCTATGGTATCGGCGTCTCGATCCTACAGCACCGTGACGGGGTTTTCGTTCAATCAGTTATCGAGAACACACCTGCGGAACGCGCCGGCCTCCGATACGGCGACAAGTTTCTCTTAGTCGACGGAAAGGATGCCAAGGATTGGACAAGCTCCGAGGTTTCGAAGAATGTTCGCGGCGAAAAGGGAACGCCGGTTCGGTTATCGATCGAGCGCGTCGGAATTTCCGCTCCGCTCGAATTTGAGATCATCCGCGGCGGCGTTCCGCTGCCATCGATCCGAAACTTCTTTATGCTGCCTAACGGTGTGGGTTACGTCGGGCTGGTTGGCGGCTTCCAGGAAACCTCGGCGTCCGAGTTGGATGACGCGGTAAGCGCCCTTAAAAAGCAGGGAATGAAGAGTCTTATACTCGACCTTAGGAACAATCCCGGTGGAATACTTGAGCAGGCCATCGAGATCGTAAGTCGATTCGTACCCAGCGGCCAGACCGTCGTTTCTGTAAAAGGCAGGACGAACTACTCGCGTTCGCGCGAATTGAAATCCTCGGGCGGAATAAAAGATGATTTTCCGCTTGTCGTGATGATAAATGGCGGATCGGCATCCGCGTCCGAGATCGTTGCGGGCGCCATTCAAGATTATGACCGCGGAGTCGTCGTTGGAACAGAGAGCTTTGGTAAAGGCCTTGTCCAAAGGGTGTTTCAGCTGCCTAGTGGAACTGGCCTCACATTGACTACGGCAAGATATTACACTCCGTTCGGCCGGTCGCTTCAGCGCGATTATTCAAACGGTTCTATCTACGAGTACTACTCGCATTTCTCCGAGGATGGGGCGGAATCCAGCGATGAAGCGCCGAAGCCTGCTGGCAGTCCGGTGACTACGGCTGGGGGGCGTGTGTTTTATGGCGGCCGCGGAATAGTTCCGGATGTTAAGGCAAATACGGCAGCTCCTTCGCAAATTAGGTTTAGGCTGAACGAAGCGGCTTTCTATTTTGTCCGTTCACTGGTTGCCGGCACGATCCGCGATTTTGAGAACTTAAAAGTTGAAAAGCAGAATCATAACTCCACCATACCGCCCAGCGATCTGTTTGTAAGTGACGCCCTTTTTGAGGCTTTCCGGGCCTTTACTATAGCCGAAAAGGACAATGGACTTTCGCCGGATAACATAAACCGTGAGATCGAATATGCAAAAAGCCGCATTCGTCAGGAATTGGCAACAGCAAACTATTCAAACGAAGCGGGAGCTCAGGTTTTTCTGGAAACTGATCCCCAGGTGTTGAAGGCGATCGAATCAATACCGACGGCCCGAAAAATGAAGGAAGACTTGGCGTTAAGACGATTCGGTCAATGAAATTAGGCATCCGGAACATACCCCCGTCAATTCAACCGCTTTCCGGCAATAATTAAGGATTTAGAAATCTCGAGTTCTTAAAGTAAAATATGCATTTACTCGCGGAGCTCATTTTTGTATGTACAAGCAAGTAGGGATATTAACGGGCGGCGGCGACGCTCCCGGATTGAACGCCGTTATTAGGGCCGTTGTCCGAACCGCGATCGGCGAGTTTGGAATGAAATGTATCGGGATCGAAGACAGTTTCGAGGGTATTCTTGGCGAGCCTCAAACGATGAAGTTAACGACGAAGAGCGTTAGCGGAATACTTCCGCGCGGCGGAACTATTTTGGGAACGCGAAATCGCGGCTCGTTCGTTAAGATGATCGACGGAAAGATGATCTTTCCGGAAATGCCAATCGGAGAAGCTATGGCGAACCTCGAGAAGTTGGAGATCGAGGCGCTTCTTGTACTCGGCGGCGAAGGGACTCTTGCGATCGCCGAACAATTTCATAAACGCGGATTCCCGGTGATCGGGGTGCCCAAAACGATCGACAACGATCTGGCGGCAACTGAGTTGACGTTTGGTTTCATGACGGCTATTGATATCGCGACCGAGGCGCTAGATCGGTTGCACACGACGGCGGCATCGCACGACCGCGTAATGATACTTGAAGTGATGGGCCGAAACACTGGTTGGATCGCGCTTCATGCCGGATTGGCAGGAAGTGCCGATGTGATCTTGATACCCGAGATACCGTACTCGTTCGAATCGGTAATAAAAAAGGTCCTCGATCGTGAAAAAAGCGGTTCAAAATTCACAAATATCGTTGTTGCGGAAGGTGCGATGGAGGTAGGAAAAACCGAGATATACGCGGACAGGGATGAGATGCGACTCGGTGGTGTCGGCGACTATGTGCGGCGATCGGTCGAGGAAATGACCGGAAAAGAGTCGCGTTGTGTCGTCCTTGGCCATCTTCAGCGAGGGGGCAGTCCGAACGCGTTCGATAGGATGCTCGGGACTAATTTCGGCGCTGTGGCGGTGCGCGCGCTTGCGAATGGCCAGACCGGGAAGATGGTCGCGCTGCAAGCCGGGACAGTTGTAACGGTGCCGCTCTCCGACGCATGCGCTAATATAAAAACGGTGCCGCCCGACGGCCAACTGGTGCGAACGGCGAGAGACATCGGCATCTCGTTCGCCGCACCCAATGAATCCCGGTTCTAGATCCGAAACCAGGAGCTACAAACTGAAATTTTATGGAAGAAGTTAAGAAGAAACTAACGGCAGAACTCGATGCACTGCAGGAGGAACTCCATTTCAAGCTGCCACAGGAGATCCAGAAGGCGCGGGAATTTGGAGATCTTCGTGAAAACGCGGAGTATAAAGCGGCTATGGAACGCCAGGCGATCGTGCAGGCGAGAATAATGCAGGTTCGTCAACGGTTGGGCGAGGTCGACTCGATCGATATTTCGAAACTTCCGACCGATCGCATCGCGTACGGATCCGATGTCGTTCTCTACGACCTGGATAAGAACGAAAAGTTAAAGTATCGACTTGTGACTTCGGAAGAGAGCGACCCCGAAAATAGCCTGATCTCAACGGTTTCACCGATAGGTCAGGCTCTTATGGGGAAAGAAGAGGGCGATACGGTAAAGGTAAAAACCCCTACTGGCTGGCGAAATTTTGAGATCAGCCGCCTGACGACTATTCACGAACAGGAGAACGCTAAGAGTGATCGCTGATAGCCCGATCGCATAATACCAATGCTTGGTGCCAGTATAGGACGCGGTGCGATGTTCATCATCAATTCGATGGTGCGAGGCCTCGCTTCGGCCGGTGTCCATCCGAACATCCTTACTTCGATCGGCGTGTGCATCAACATTGGTTGTGCAGTGCTCTTCGGCTTTGGTGAGTTTTTTTGGGCAGGCATTGTGCTGATCGTCGCAAACCTGTTTGATATGCTCGACGGTAACGTGGCCCGGCTGTCGGGGAATGTGACGAAATTCGGCAGTTTTCTTGATTCGTCGCTCGACCGTCTGTCGGATATGGTCGTTTTCCTCGGCATAATTGTTTTCTATGCCGGAAACTCGCCTCAGCATTCGCTTTTAAACGTATTCCTTGCCGGTGTGGGAATGATCAATTCCGTAATGGTCAGTTACGCGACCGCAAAATCGGAGGGCCTCGGGGTTAAGGCGAATGTCGGATTCCTGCAGCGCCCGGAACGCGTCGTCCTATTGATAATCGGGGCGCTTTCTACCTGGGACTGGAATTCGGAGTTTTTTCTGTTCAACCGTATGCCGCAGGTCCTATGGGTGCTCGCGATCGGTTCTGTTTGGACCTGGATCCACCGGATGTACTTCATTTGGACCGAGTTTCGAAAGCTCGAAGTTGATGCTGGGTCCTAGGTTTACTTATGGAATGGCTGGCTGAGATTTGGTCGTCGCTGACACTGTACAAGGTCTTGTTTGGTGTCGGGTTGTTCGTCGCTTCACTCCTGGTCAGCGTGGCAATTGTCGCGATCGTGATCGTCAAGCTGCCGGCGAATTATTTCAGTTCCCATTATCGGAACGATTTTTTACCGAATAGTTCGTGGATAACTCGTTGGGGTGCAGTTGTAGCAAAGAATATCGCTGGCGTGATACTTGTCCTCGTCGGCATTGTTATGTTGATCGGCCCGGGCCAGGGAATTCTTACCATACTGATCGGTTTGATATTGTTGGATATACCGGGGAAACGCCCGGTCGAGGCAAGTATCATCAAACGGCCCGCGATATTTTCCGCGGTGAATAACCTTCGGGCCCGCTATAAGCAACCGCCGTTCCTTGTTGACTAGGTTATGGGACTTTTTAGTCGATTTAAGCGCAAAGATAAGTTTACCGACAATGATAGGATCGAGTTTCTCCGATCCAATGGCCGGATCACCGACGGCTATATAAAAGATGCCGAGACCATGCCGAATGGGGATGAGGTCGTATTTTACGTCTACACGTTAAATGGTGTTGACTTCGAATCGTCCGAACTATTGTCAGATGAGCAAATGCGCGACCCTATAAAATTTGCGCCGGGTTCAAAAGTCGGTATTCGATACGATCCTAGAAACCAGGGTAATTCGATGCTCGATTGAGCTGAGAGCTATTTGACCCCGCGTTCGAAAGTGTATGTTCAAGAAAATTCTTATCGCCAATCGTGGTGAGATCGCTTGTCGGGTTATCCGGGCTTGCCGCGAGATGAATATCAGGACCGTCGCAGTCTATTCTACGGCCGATGCTTTATCGCTCCATGTCCGAATGGCAGATGAGGCCTACCACATTGGGCCGGCGCCATCTAGTGAAAGCTACCTTCGATGGGAGAAGATCATCGATGTCGCTAAAACCGCAGGGGCAGAGGCGATCCATCCGGGTTATGGGTTTTTGTCCGAGAATGCGGAATTTGTTCGGGCGGTGACCGAGCAGGGAATAACGTTCATCGGGCCGACGCCGGAAGCAATGGAGGCAATGGGCGGGAAAATATCGGCCAGAAAGATCGCGATCGATGCCGGTGTGCCCGTAGTTCCGGGAACGACCGAGCCGCTCGCGTCATTCGAGCAGGCAAGCGAAACCGCTGAGAAATTTGGTTATCCCGTAATGCTCAAGGCTTCAGCAGGAGGCGGCGGAAAAGGAATGCGGTTTGTTTCGGATGAAACCGAATTGCGTTCGGCTCTCGAGGCCTCTCGGTCGGAGGCCCTCGCGAGCTTTGGCGACGACGCCGTTTACGTTGAAAAAGCGATCGTTCGTCCGCGGCACATCGAAATACAGGTGTTTTCTGACAAGCACGGCAATCACGTTCACCTTGGGGAGCGCGAGTGCTCGATCCAGCGCCGCCATCAAAAGGTGATCGAGGAATGTCCCTCGCCGATCAATTCGACGGAATTGAGACAACAAATGGGCGAATGCGCCGTGATGGTAGCAAAGGCAGTTGATTACGTCGGCGCCGGCACGGTCGAATTCCTCGTTTCCGACGTGAACATGTCATTCTATTTTCTCGAGATGAACACGCGCCTGCAGGTCGAGCATCCGGTAACGGAACTCGTAACCGGCATCGACCTTGTTAGGGAGCAGATCCTCGTTGCAGCCGGCGAAAAGCTTTCTTTCACTCAGGAAGACGTGACTTGGAACGGCCATGCTATCGAATGCCGCGTCTATGCCGAGGACCCCGATAATAACTTTCTTCCGTCACCCGGAACTATCACGGGACTTCGGCTTCCACAAGGGCCGGGAGTACGTGACGACGGAGGGGTTTACGAAGGTGCTGAAGTTTCTATTTTTTACGACCCGATGATATCGAAGTTCGCAGTTTACGGCCGCGACCGCGCTGAAGCGATCGGACGAATGCGTCGTGCGTTGATGGAGTATGAGATCAGCGGGATCAAGACGACCCTGCCTTTCTTTCGCGAAATAATGGAAGATCAGGAATTTATCGATGGGAAGCTGGATACTGGCTTTATCGACCGCTTTCAGGAGCGCAGGGCAAACGTCGAACCGGACCCGATCGATCGTGATATGGCCATGATCGCCGCGGCAATGGCATATCAAAAGCAGCGCGTCCAGCCTGGTTCCGCCGCAAATACGGGATCACACATCCCCAGTTCCTGGGTAATGTCCGCACGTAAGAAAATGCTTCAATAGCAGAAAATAGGCGAGTGAAACCCGTTGTTTCACTCGCTTTGAGACCAACCTTTGATATTTCGTGCAATTCGCGTGGTTTCAGCCTATTTGAAGTTCAAAACTGGAACGACGAATGGACTTAGAATCAACCGGGGTCAAGGCTTCCGCCGGTTCAATTCTTCGGACAGGATCGGAACTTGCGATTTTGCCCCTTCCTGCGACCTTTTCGGAGCCGACTCGGCCGCGGCCGCAAACGTTAACCCGACAACATTATCGAGCAGCGTAAACGAAACGCTGGGATTCGCGAACGTGTAACGACGGTGTCCGACGGAAACTATATACGTCTCGCCGACAACAAGGTCTTTAACGCTAAAATACCCAAATGTATTCGTCGAAACCGTGAC
>JBAUGL010000042.1:0-9856 GCA_049679665.1 Pyrinomonadaceae bacterium
GATCACTTGTCCCTTTTTTATTCCTTGCTAACTCCAATTCATCGATCGGGCAACGGCGTCATCCCATTTAGATCGAAGTTCTAAAGCCTTACTAGCTGATATGCCCGGTTCAAACACGCGATCGATCTGCCAGTGCTTGATAAGATCACTCTTCGAATTCCAGTATCCGATCGCAAGTCCCGCAAGATACGCTGCTCCGAGGGCCGTCGCTTCGGCAACGGTGGAGCGCACAAGCGGGATCTGAAGAATGTCGGCCTGAAACTGCATCAGCGTATCATTCTTAACAGCTCCGCCGTCTCCTCGAAGTTCGCATAATTCGACGCCCGAGTCTGAATTCATCGCCGTTAAAAGATCCGCGGTTTGATACGCGATAGATTCGATTGCCGCCCGAGCTATATGGGCCTTACCAGTCCCGCGGGTGAGGCCAATGATCAGCCCTCGTGCCTCCTGGTTCCAATGCGGCGTGCCGAGGCCGACGAATGCCGGAACGAAATAGACGCCACCGTTATCTCTGACGGAATCGGAAAGCGCTTCAACTTCCGATGAATTCGCAATTATCCCAAGAGAATCGCGCAGCCATTGGATGACGGCACCTCCGATAAACACACTTCCCTCAAGCGCGTATTCAGTTTCGTCGCCGATCTGCCATGCTATCGTTGTGAGCAAACGGTTCTTCGATTCGACGGGCTTATCTCCAATGTTCTGGAGCATAAAACAGCCAGTACCATAGGTGTTCTTAGTTGCGCCTTTGTCAAAACACGCTTGCCCGAACAGTGCGGCCTGCTGGTCACCGGCGATCCCCGCGATCTTTATACCCTTCATCTCAACCGGTGTTGAGACCTGGCCATAGATCTCCGCCGACGGACGAACTTCGGGCAATATCGCCCGCGGCACGTCAAAGACTCTGAGCAACTCGTCGTCCCACTCGAGCGTATTGACATTAAACAACATCGTGCGGGACGCGTTGGAAACGTCCGTAATATGCAGATCGCCGCCGGTTAGCTTCCACACGAGCCAAGTGTCGATCGTCCCGAAGGCGATCTCGCCTTTATCTGCCCGTTCGCGTAGGCCGGCGACGTTGCTTAATATCCAATTTATCTTGCTTGCGCTGAAATATGCATCCACCTCAAGGCCCGTCTTTTTCCGGATCATGTCGCCGCTCCGGGCACGGATGTCATTGCAGAATACCGCGGTACGGCGGTCTTGCCAAACGATAGCGTTGTGCATGGGCCTCCCGGTGCTTCTATCCCAAAGGATGGTGGTTTCCCGCTGGTTGGTAATTCCTAGCGCGACAATTTGGCTCGCCGAAAGCCTGGCCTTTCCCAGCGACTCCACGGCTGTCTCGATCTGAGTATTCCAGATTAGTTCGGGGTCGTGTTCTACCCACCCGATACGCGGAAACACCTGTTCGAATTCCTTCTGTGCGGCAGCGACAATACGGCCTTCATGATCAAAAATAATTGACCGGCAACTAGTAGTTCCCTGATCGAAAGCGAGAATATACATATAGGAAATGACCCAGGATCATTCTAACCCTTATCGTTCCGTAACGCCGAACGGCTGATAGTCGACTTTCGGCCCGCGAATCAGGTGACAACTTCTGTGATCTTTCGTGAATAGGTACCTATTTGAATCCGCGCCGGGTTAATGGGCCCGTACATATCCTTAAAGCCGTATATAAGAATATCAACGCGGCTCCGGTCGCGATCGAATTCGCCAATAAACCGACCGCGGGATCATGACCCGAAAGATTTTCGGCCATTATCCCGGAACCCAAGATCGCAGTAAGCAACCTGTCCGTTCCGGGGAATACCGCGATCAGTTTTCGTTTCTACGACGCGCGGGCGATAGAGACCGGTTGAGCATCCGAGATACAGCACGCCGATGACGCGATGTTCGTATCGGCCGAATTGTCCAGGACGACAAAGACTTCCCATTTATTTCCGTCCGGATCAGTCACCCAGGTCTTGTCCTGCAAAGCGTAGCAGCAGCTAGTCTGCATTTCAGCCAGCGTTATCAGCCCATTCTCAGCCCAACGCTTGCCAATGGCAAGGACTTCGTCGGTTGATTCGACCTGAAGCCCGAGATGCGACAGAGAGCCGCCGTGTGCGTACTGCACTTCATTCATTGTCAGATTCAGCGGCGGATTAGAGATGTCAAACTTGGCGTAATCATCCCTTACCTTGAACGGATCTGCCCCAAACATCTTTTTGTAGAACTCGACGCTTTCGGCGACGTTGTTTACGTTGATCGAAACATGTGTTTTCATTATGTATCTACTCCCAAGGACTATTCATATACGGTATACCATATATGTATGAACGAATATATGCCCTAAAACGGATATTGTCAATACAATTCTTTGCAAATATGATATTTTAGATTTATGAGCGATCAAAGATTCCTGACGGAAATAGAATCATTATCTATGGCATTGGCTGATAAAACGCGGCTGCGGCTGCTTAATCTGATGCGCGGCCAGGAGATCTGTGTCTGTTTCTTTACCGAAATCCTTGAAGAGAGCCAGCCAAAAGTCTCACGTCACCTTGCGTATTTGAGAACTTCGGGGCTGGTCGAAGCACGTCGTGACGGAAAATGGATGCACTACAGGATAGCAGAACACGCGTCCAATGATGTGAACCGCATTCTCGAGGAGGTTCTTGAACGGCTGGCCCTGCATCCCGAAATGCAGGCGGAGCGCGCTAGATATAATGAAATGTGCTGCTCACCAGAAATGTTGGTACAGATCGCAAGAACGCCTATAGATTTCCTTACGGAGGACACCTCTGATGTCGGTCATCGTGTAGGGATTGTTGAACCGGCCCACAACGAGCTTGAGGAGTTCTTGTTGTGACTAGACTCCTAAGGTACGAACCCGAACGGGCAGTGGCGACACCCGCTTTTACAGCAATATCCGCGTTTTTCCAGAAAGTGTGTCGATAGGACCATAAGTCCGCCTTCGATGTAATAGTCTTCGCCCTCCACCAATTCGGATGAATTCTCGTTTTTGGCACTAGATTGTTCGTAAAATCCCAAGAATTCCTTATTCCCTTCGGAACCAAGGATCGGCGACGCAATGATCCCGCCGACTTTAAGGCCGCATTCAACGACAAAATCGTTGATTTCCGATACCACCCGATCGTGTTTTTCGGGGTCCCGAACTATACCGCCTTTACCAACCTCGCCGCGTCCTACTTCAAATTGAGGCTTGATTAGAACGACCAACATCCCCTCATCGCGAAGCAAAGGGATAAGCGCCCGGATTATCTTTTTTACAGAAATGAACGAGACGTCCATCACGATCAAATCGAACGCGTGATCGAAATCGTCAGGTTTCAAAGCACGTGCATTCGTGTTCTCTCGAACTTCGACTCGCGGATCGCTGCGGAGTTTCCAAGCCAACTGATTGGTGCCCGAGTCGATCGCCACAACTGTGGCGGCCCCGTTTTGAAGCAAACAATCGGTGAATCCACCTGTTGAGGAACCGATGTCGAGACATACAAAGCCGATAGGAGAGATCTGAAATTCATCAAGCGCGGCTTGGAGTTTCAGGCCCCCGCGTCCAACGAACCGGGATTCCGGCGTCTCGCCTTTTATGCGTATTACGGCATTCGGAGAAAATGTTTCCGAAGGCTTATCGACACGAATTTCATTGACTAGGACAACACCGGCCATCACAAGAGCGTGGGCTTTTGTTCGAGAATCCGCGAAGCCTCGATCGTGCAGCAGTTTGTCTATTCGTTCTTTTTTCACATTGAATCGATCGGCCCTGGACTAATTCTAAACGAGTTTCAAGAAAAATTTAATCGGTGATATTTTAGTTATGAAATTATGGATACTGCAGCGGATGGAACTAATACCGATTCGAAGCTGTCGGGCTATGCGCGATACGCGTGGTTTGCGGTCGGCTACAATATTCTAGTTATTCTATGGGGCGTATTCCTTCGCGCGTCGCATTCGGGCGACGGTTGCGGGCAGCATTGGCTCACGTGCGGCGGCGAGGCGATTCCATCGGCCCCGGAACTTAAGACCGTCATCGAATTTTCTCACAGGATAACAACAATGCTTGCGGGCTTTGTCGTCATAGCGCTTGTGATCTGGACATTTAGGAAATTTGAATCGGGACATTTGGTCCGTAGGTTTGCAGTTTTGTCGCTCGTGTTTATCGTAATCGAGGGGCTCATAGGCGGCGGTCTGGTACTTACCGGCAACACGGCTGCAAACTGGACGCCTTCGCGGCCCTATTGGACCGCGGGCCACTTAATAAACACATTCATTTTGCTCGCGTTTCTAGCGCTAACGGCCTGGTTCGCAAGCCGTCGCGAGCTCGTTCGCACTGTCGTTTCAAAACGAACGGCATTGCTGATCATTATCGGCGTTGTAACAATATTGCTGACAGGTGTTAGCGGGTCAATGGCGGCTTTGACCAATATGCTGTTCCCGTCGGCATCGATTGCCGAGGGGATCGCCAAAGACCTGGCGCCCGATTCTCATATACTGCTCCGTTTGAGAATACTTCACCCTATCATCTCGATAATTACCGCCGTCTACCTGTTTTTTCTTGCAGGCTGGTTCAAGTCAAGGTTCAGCGAAAATAGCGAATTGACGAGATGGGCGAGCCGCCTTTCGACGCTGGTGTTGATTCAGGCTGCATTTGGCGCTGCCACGCTGCTGCTTTTGGCACCGATCGTCATGCAGCTCGCCCATTTGGGGCTTGCCGATCTTGTCTGGATCAGTTTCGTCCTGATGTCAGCAGCGGTTGTGTATAGACGGGGCCCTAAATAGCACGTTCGTCTTTCAAACAGATTTTGTTTTGGGTAGAGGTGCTCTCGCTACAACATAAAAAGACGGGCCGAAGCCCGCCTCATTAATCCGATATATCGGAGTTTAGTGTGCGGCATTACCGGCAGCCGCCGGCTTAGCAGCACTAGGAGGAGCAGGAGCGTTCGAGTTGCTGCCTGCCGGTTTGGTTTCAGTCGTAGTAGCGGTCGGTGCACCACCCGATCCTGTTTTGTATTCGATACGGCGATTCTTGAATTTATTATCGGGCGTATCATTTGCAGCGACAGGAGCAGTCTCGCCATAGCCCTTCGCGGTCAGCATGGCGTCAGCAACGCCAAGGCCCACGAGAGCTTTCTTTACCGAATCCGCTCGAGCTTGAGAAAGTGACATATTTGACGCATCAGCGCCGTCACTATCCGTATGGCCGCCGATCTCAACAGTCGATCCGGCCGGCTGCTTCTTGAGAACTTCTGCAGCCTGTTCGAGTACCGGTTTGGCATCAGCGGGGATATCAGATTTTCCCGAAGCGAAGTTGATGATCGAGACATTAAGTGCCTTGACCACTTCCTCGACTGAATCGGCCGAAGCGAGTTGCTTAGCGGCTTCTTCGTTTGCCTGTTTCGCGGCGTCTTCTACTCCGGCGACCGACACCGGCAATGTCCAGCCCGTGAAAAGGCTCTTCAACTGTGCAAGAGCCGCAGCCGGCAAGCCGGAAGCGGTTGTTACAGCATTGCCGGCAAAAGCGAGCGTGCCGTTCTTCCAATCCTTCATGTTCGGAAGCATTTTTCCGAAGTTATCCCACCAACCGGCTGCAAAAGGCTTAGCCGTCGTGTCAACCTTGAGGCCCGCATAATCGACATTACCTGCACCGAATTCAGTGTCAAGTTTGGCCTTAATGGCGTCCATTGTCGCTTGATCGTGAACCACGCCCGAGACGGTGTACTTGCCATCCTTTGCATCGATCTTGAAGCTTGAATCGACGCTCTTAGCGGTCGAGTTCGCGTTGACCGCCCCACGATTTGCATTAGCGTTCGAGTTGGTGGTTGTTGTTGGAGTTTGCTTCCCGCAGAACCAGAATCCAAGTGCAACAAGCAGTCCGAGTAACAACAACGGGAGGAGCCATTTCATAACGCCGCCACCACCGCCGCTGTCATCCCGATCGAAGGCGTTGCCGACACTTCCCATAGCGCCGGAAACCCGGTCGCCGACAGCGCCCGCCGCGCCGCTAACTCGATCAACTCCTCCGCCGAGTACTTCTTTACCTTTGCCCAGAGTCGCACCCGCGACGCCACCAACTTTATCAGCGGCTCCGCTTGCCATAGCACCCGCGGCGCCAGCAACTCCAGCAACGGCACCTGCGGCGGCTCCGCCCCATCCAGACATAAATCCGCCGACGCGTGACAACAGACTGTCTTCATCGGGCACTTCACCATCCGGTGTTAGCGTATCAACAACCTGCGGTATCATACCGGCCATTGCCGAAGTAGCCGCAGACTTATCAACACCTGCCTGGCTTGCGATAGAACTGATGGTATCAGCACCGAGCGCCGATTCAAGCTGTTCATTGGACAGAGGGGTGTTATCACCCGTCGTTATCCACGAATTTACAAGGTCGCCAAGCCCAGCATTCTTAAAGCGATCAATAAAGCCGCCAAATCCGCCACCCTTCGGATCTGCGACTAGACCAAGCAGCGCTGACAATAGACCACCCGCACTGTCTCCACTTAGGCCAAATCTTTCCTTAGCCTCTCCGATAATCGAATCAAACAAAGCCATCGTTTTTCCTCCCATTCGAAATGTAAGTTTTGCCGGAATACTTAGAAGATATCTACATTTAAAACAGCTTCCGGCCATACCCAACACTGCTGCTTTGCTATCAAACGGCAGTTGTGGGTCAATGTGTAAAGCGTTCCCTCCATTGTTTCGCACGATTAACTAGTTCGTCAAGCGAGGTTTGCAGTTCCAGGCGACAATTTTCTAATTCCACGTCGCCGCAATCCGGCTCAATTTCGATCGGCTTTCCTATCAAGACCTTTGCCCGAGTGAAGGGAATCGGGATCTGAAGTTTGTCCCAGCTATTAACTGTCACATATCTATGCAACTCGACGACGAAGGGCATTATCGGGTTCGAGGCTTTTTTTGCGAGCAGAAGCGGCCCGGGCTTTGCGACGTACCGGGGACCTTTCGGCCCATCGACGGTAAAGGCCATCGGCAACCCTCGCTTCATATAGCGGATCATTTCCACGAGTGCTCTTGTCCCTCCGCGGGTTGACGACCCGCGAATAGCGCCGTACCCGAAACGGCGGATAAAACGCGCAATATATTCACCGTCAAAACTCTGAGACGTAATTACAACGATCCCGCGGTTGCGAAAAAAATATGTGCCCGCAAAGATCCGATCATGCCAAAATGCGTAGATCGGTATCTTGCCTGAATTCTCGATCGCTTCGAAGTTCTCCCAACCCTCAGTCTCGAATCGGATAGTCATCCCGATCGCTTTGATGAGGAAAAAGAAGCCCCATTCTGAGATGCGGATCAGGACACGCTGCCGAAACGAGTATCCCGCTAATGATGCGGGCCGGTAAACTTTTTCGATTTCTGTCTTCACAAATAGGAAATTCTTAGCAAGTTCGGTATCATTTTGCAACAAGTAGCGTTATATTATCGTAGATATTAATAGCGATTTGAGGAAGATGAAGCGACAGATCCTGATCATTGACGACCACGACGATTTGGCAAGTTCCTTGGGCTCAGTCTTTTCAACCGATGGTCATATTGTCAAAATAGTTGATAGTCGCAAAGAAGCTCTCGACGTCGAGGATCTTGAACAATTTGATCTGGTGATAACGGATCTGGATGTTGACCGATCGCTCGTCGGTTCCAACGGAGATCGTCCCACACAAGTATTTGGATCTGACCACCCCGCTCCAACCAGTTCGACCCACGTGAAAGCCTTCAAGATCTGTGCCACCAATTTTCGCCGCGACGATTTTGACGAAAAGGAGCTGAGAGATCTTGTCGATACGGTTCTAAATTTCAAGATCAAATATGTCGATACGAAGGATTATGTCAAGCGTCTGCACGAACGAATAGAATTCGAGCTACCGAGTTCAATTTCCCCAATGCACTCGATTCTTGAGTATTTGACCCAACGTGTCGAGAAGCTCGGCGTAATTAATTGTGCTCAATCCAACCTGTTCGTTGCTCTGGATGAAGCGTTTGTCAACGCGGTTAAGCACGGCAACAAATTCGACGCAAACAAACTCCTTAAGATCGTCGCAGAACTCTCGCCAACTGAGGCCAGCTTCACCGTTGAGGACGAAGGGGAAGGGTTTGACATAAATTCGATACCTGACCCGCTTGACCCCGAAAACCTCTTCAAATCGTCCGGACGCGGGGTGCTATTCATTTGCAGCATTATGGATGAGGTGAAATACAACGAGCGTGGAAACCGGCTGACCATGATCAAGAAATGCGACAATCGCTCGGATTCGGCGACCTATTCAGAATGATCGATCCCGCGATCTTGGCTCCCGAAAAAAAAGTCAAAAATGAAAGTAACGATCGGCCAGATCAACACAACAAACGGCGATATCTCCGGGAATGTGGCAAAGATCATTTCTGCGATCGAAAAGGCAAAAGCGGACGGCTCAGACTTGATCGTTTTTCCCGAAGTCGTTACCCACGGGTACACTTCGCAAGATTGGTTTCAGGACCCCGACATCATCGAGCACGCACTCGACCCCCTCAACGAAATCATTCCGGTAACTGAAGGAATAACTGCCGTTATCGGCACGATCCGACCAAACACTGAAACGGATGGCAGACGCCTGTACAATTGTGCCGCGGTCATTCACGATCGAAAACTTCTCGGATTTGCGGACAAGACACTGCTCCCTGAATACGATGTCTTCGATGACCCCCGGTACTTCGAACCCAGCAACGCTCGTCGTCTGGTGGAGATCAACGGACTGAAGATCGGTGTTGTTGTTTGCGAAGACTTCTGGAATGACAAGACGTTTTGGCGCGGCAGATTGTATGACCACGACCCGACCGACGAAGTCATAGAAATGGGGGCTGACATTGTCGTTTCGGTCAACGCCTCGCCATACAATAAAGAGAAGATAAAGCTACGATGCGAAATGGTCGCTCATCGGGCCCGCACTCAAAAGGTCCCAATCATATTTGTTAACCTGGTCGGCGGAAACGATGGAATAATTTTCGACGGGGCGAGTCTTGTTGCCGATGAAGAAGGCGATATTATCCTGCAGGCCGCGGCCTTCGAAGAATTTGTCGAAACCGTGGAACTTGATGTTCACAAACCCGATGCTCGTGGAATCACCGGCGGCGAAACCATTGCCATCAAGCGAGCGTTGGTTCTCGGTATACGAGATTATGCTGCAAAGAATGGATTCTCGAAAGCCGTGCTCGGCCTTTCGGGCGGTATCGATTCATCGCTTGTGGCAGCGCTGGCTGCCGAGGCGATCGGAGCGGAGAATTTGCTTTGCGTTATGATGCCATCGCCGTTTTCGTCGAAAGGAAGCGTTGATGATTCGCGGGCGCTTATTGAAAACCTTGGATGCCAAGGACGTATCGAACCAATTTCAGATACGTTCGAAGTACTTCTAAATCAGATGGAACTGAGCGCTCCGAAAAGAGGCGGCGAGAGTCTTGCGGCGGAAAATATCCAATCGCGGCTTCGAGGTGTGATCCTGATGGCGATATCGAATTCCGAAGGCCGTTTGCTTTTGTCGACCGGGAACAAATCCGAGCTTGCCGTTGGCTATTGCACTCTATATGGTGACACAAACGGCGGGCTCGCTGTGCTCGGCGATGTTCTTAAGACCGAAGTCTGGCAATTAGCCCGCGCGATCAATGAGGAGGCGGGCCGCGAGGTTATTCCGACCTGTATCATCGACAAGAAACCTTCTGCTGAACTCGCACCAAATCAGTACGATCAAGACAGCCTTCCGCCGTATGAGGTGATGGATCCGGTACTCCGGCTTTATTTTGAGCAAAAGGCATCACCCAAAGAGATCGTCGCCGCCGGCAACGATCCAGAACTCGTTTACAG
>JBAUGL010000043.1:0-2336 GCA_049679665.1 Pyrinomonadaceae bacterium
AGTTATCGACAGGAAAACCAGTGTAAGGCTCGAGGACGGTTCCAGTGCAGTTCTGATCCTGCTGGATCGAAAGAAATTGCGATGTTCCGCCAACCCATGTTTCGGCGCTTCCCGGCTCCATCCACCATGCAACTGTACTGTTTGGGCAGCAGTTGTAACAGGCGTAAGTGCTCGCGGTCCCACCGGATAAGCTGATCTGCTCGGAACGGCCGCTTAAGGTTTTATTGTCCATTCCAAACATCGACCAGGCGATCTGCCCTCGTTCCAGTGAGAAAGGAAGCGTCCTACCCATGGAGTCCGGTACCTGATCGTCCCTTAGTTGTTTGAAGTCAACGACGACAGTTTGGCTGGGTTTAAGATCACGAACGCCGACGCTGTATCCTCCGCCCTCAAAGATCAGGCTGGCGGTGTATTTTTTGGGTGAATCGGTTTCATTTTTAATATAAACGATGGTCGTATAATCACCGTCTGCCTTCCAGGGGAAACCTCCGGCACTGCTTGGCATCTTCTGAGGGTCGAACATCGGCACCTGAAACACATGCTCGCCATCGGCGCTTACACTCACTACCGAGGTTACGACTGATCCTTTCGGCGTGTCATATTCCAATTCGATACCCGCATATCTTACGGAAGCAGGAACGCCAGCACGATGGATAAGATTTTGAAGGTTTATAATTCTTGTCGAGTTCGCCGCGATCTGGGTTTGCGGAATATTAACGACCGCCACTTCGCCGTCTGGCTTTTTGTCCATCAATTCTTGCCGTTGCGGAAACTTCTAATCCGCTCCTTTAGTTGCGAATCAGAAATCTGTCTTTCCATCCATTCCAAGGCTGACCTCGCTTGAATAGCTGCTTCAGAATTTGGCGCTTTTTCGATTACACCGGTCAAAACGTCAATGGATTCGTTTCCGCTTTGCTGCCTTAACGAGTTAATGATTACCGATTCAACCATTTTGTCCGATAAGAGCGCCTGTTGTAACGAAGGAACCGCGACTGGGTTCTGGACATAACTCAAAGCAAGCGCGATTTCCGCAGCTTCTGCATACGTTTTCGACTGTTGAAGACGCTCTTCAAGATTTACTGCGATAGATCTCAAATATTGGCTGTCTTCTGGTTTCACATCAAGTGCAACAGTAGCACGTTCAGTGAATGGATGAGTCTCGCCTCCCGCAGTTCGAATCGGGTTTGTCATCTGCATCTCTACTTTGTAATTTCCAATTTTCGGAAACTCGGTCCATTCATTAAGCACAATATTCTGTGAATACGTTTGTTGTGATTTCAACCAGAATACGCCTTCCCGTGATATGCCCTCCCTGGTAAGCGAAGGCAGCTTGGTTCGTTTTTGACCCGGAGATGTGACTGTGAATGATAGGCCTTGTTTAAAATCCTCACCTAAGTCAACGCGGATCGCCTCATTGGAGTGGTTTTCAAAGGTCAGACGAACCAAAACCGGCTGATTAACCACAATTACAGAATCGACCAGAGACAAAGAAATGGAGAATGGTGATTTTGTTCTCAAAATATAGTCGTCTTGCCAATTGGCATCATAGGGCTCGGTCGAAAAAGCCAGATTCTCTTTCCTGTCCGACAATGTTGTACTACAGCCATTTAATAGAACAACAATGAAGAGAGAACCAAATAATAAATCAATTAATTTGTTCGTCATAGTCGCCCCTCACCTACTTTAGGGAAGCGGATTGATCGTAGCCGAAGAACCCGACTTTGTTATCGTGAATTTGTAGCTCTGAGTTTGACCAATCCGGGTCACCGCTCGGACTATGTCTATAGAATTAGTCAAGTTCACATAATTTCCATTGTTCCTGCACGGACATTTATAACGATAGAACTGTGTCGCGGTAAAGGATGCCTCACTATACGGCGTAACAAACCCACCTGACGTGTTATGGTTGTCGATAAAGGCCCCGTCAGTCGCAGGAAGGTCAATTATCGTTGGATTTAGAAACGTTTGGTTAAACGGTGGTGACGGAGGTGTATAATTCCCGGTGCCCGGATATGTAACTATCTCACCGACTGAACATGCGCCCAAGTCTGACATATTACCCGTACTCGAAGCCCATGTATACCGAAAACGCAGGGTTCCACTTCCCGCATCTGTTCCGGCGCCGTCCTGCTGAAAACTTACCGGATAAGCACACGCGGGCTCAACCTCGATCGGACTCTCCGCATAGATAGGTTGCGGGATCATTCCACAATTGGGCTCGACGTAAATGATCCTAACCCAGTCCGCGAAGATATTCGTCGATCCGAAGCCGATTCCCGTTGCAAGACCGTTGTCGACTCCAGCTATGTTTGTGTCCAGGCTTCCCCAGTTATCGA
>JBAUGL010000044.1:0-7007 GCA_049679665.1 Pyrinomonadaceae bacterium
GGAATGCCCTCTCCCCGATCAAGCTCGAGTATCCAGCCCGCCACGTTATCGAGAAAGTACCGGTCGTGCGTGACCGCGATGATCGTTCCCTCGTATTTTTGCAGATGTTGTTCAAGCCAACTTACGGTTTCTGCGTCCAAATGGTTTGTAGGCTCGTCAAGCAGCAGAATGTCTGGTTTTTGCAGCAGCAGGCGGCACAGAGCGACACGACGCTTTTCACCGCCCGACAGATTCCCCACCGGAGTTTCCGGCGGCGGACAGCGAAGCGCGTCCATCGCCATCTCGAGGCGGCTGTCCAGATCCCAAGCGTCCGCGTGATCAAGCTTTTCTTGCACCGCTCCTTGACGTTCGATCAGCGCGTTCATCGCATCGTCGTCCATCGGTTCGGCGAATTGGGCATTGATCTCTTCGAATTCCTTGAGCAGGTCAACCGTCGCTTGCACAGCCTCTTCCACGATCTGCTGGACGGTCTTCGTCTCGTCAAGCGTTGGCTCCTGTTCGAGATAACCCACCGAGTATCCCTTCGAAAAAACGACCTCGCCATTAAACTCCTTGTCCGTTCCGGCAATGATCCGCAGCAGCGACGATTTTCCCGAGCCATTGAGGCCCAGGACGCCGATCTTCGCACCATAGAAAAACGAAAGATAAATGTCCTTAAGAACAGGTTTTTTATCGTAAAATTTACTGACCTTGACCATCGAAAAGATGATCTTGTTTGGTTCACTCATAATGGAACGCCGGCACCCTTGCCGGCAATCAAATGGAACGCCGGCATCCTTTCCGGCATCCATCGAGTATATTCAATCTTAGCTCGCTTCGCGATCGTTGCCGGCAAGATGCTGGGGTTCCTTTTCGAGCCGTTCCCAGGCGCTCGAAAACTCCCACTCTTCCGGTGCCGAACACAAACGAGCTTTAACCGGATTGTTTTCAATATAGCGAAAAACGCGTCCGTGGTGATTCGCGTCGCGAATATAACGATCGAATGCCTCACGCATCCAGAACGTACCGTTACGGCGAAGGACTTTGTTCGCCTCAGACGCCGTAAAAGACTTGATCGAGTGCATTACACGATCGAGCCTCTCACCCTCAAGCAGACGAAGCATTGCATGAACGTGGTTTGGCATGATCACCCATGCGTGCAACCGGTAGCGCTTCTCGTCAAACTTGAGCAAAGTGTCTTTGACGATCAATGCGATCTCGTGTCGCCTGAGAAAACACTCGCCATAACCTTTATCCATATAACGCTCAGCGAGTATGAACGTCTCTCGCGAGATGTTCTCCGGTTTTCGTAGTTGCAATTCCAGTCTGATCCGCTGCAGCACATTTTGCGGCAATGAATCAAAAAGACGAAACGTCACGAATTGCGTGCGAATCGGGCCGGCATCGAAGTGCGGTAAATAACCCCGTGAATACCAACCTTTTGTTTCGTTAGCGTCGTCCATCTTTAACGGGTGTTAGACCGCTTCCCGACCTTTGCCGGCAATCAAATGGAACGCCGGCACCCTTGCCGGCATCCCCGGATTGTTTCCAACATGCCCTCATGATTATCCCGCATTGATCGTCGTTTTCTTCCTGACCGTCAAACTTTCGATCCTGTCCCGCCTAACCTCATACCCGATTCCGGGCGACTCCGGCGCTGTGATCGTCCCGCGTTCGGACACCTCGACTGCCGGCTCTATGATGTCTTCGTGCCAATATCTCTTTGACGCCGAGACGTCGCCTGGCAGTGTAAAGCCAGCCAGCGTGGCCATCGCGATGTTATGGGCGCGGCCAATACCGCTCTCGAGCATGCCGCCGCACCAGATCGGGATCCCCGCGTTGCGGCAGACTTGCTCGACCTTTTTCGCTTGCGTGTGTCCTCCCACGCGACCCAGCTTTACGTTGATGATCCTGCACGACCCTATTTCGATCGCCTTTCGGGCATCCTCGGCCGATTTCACTGATTCATCGAGGCACACAGGCGTTTGGATCTCGCGCTGCAGCTTTGCGTGGTCGAGCATATCGTCGTGTGCGAGAGGCTGTTCGAACATCATCAATTCGAACTTGTCCATTCGCTTAAAAAGGTCAATGTCATCAAGGGTGTAAGCAGAATTCGCGTCGCCCATTAGCGTGATTCGCCCAAATTGTTTGCGGACCTTCTTGATAACGTCGATATCCCAACCCGGCGCGATCTTGATCTTGATCCGGCGATAGCCCGCGTCGAGTTCGACTTGTATCTTCTCGAACAACTGCTCCACCGAGTCTTGGATCCCGATCGAAACTCCGCACTCGATCTCGTTTCTTACGCCGCCTAAGTGCCGCCATAAGGGTATGCCGAGCCTCTTTGCTTCCAGGTCCCAACACGCGGTCTCGATCGAGGCTTTTGACATGCGGTGGCCGCGGGCCCATTCCATTGCGCGCCAGACGTCCGCGGCAGAACCAAGCTCTTTACCTAACACCATTGGGGCCAGGATCTTCTCGGTCGTGGCCCACGCCGAGTCGGTCCATTCATCCGAATAGCCCGGCGTCTCACCACATGTGATCTCGCCCCAGCCCTCGGCGCCGTCAATGTCCTCAACGCGAATGAGGATTATTCGGCGGTCATACGTCCGGCCAAAACTGGTCTCAAAAAAATGAACAAGCGGTAAATTGATCTCAATGAGTTCGATGGATTTGATCTTCATAGACAAGCAAAAAACGCTAGATTAATCGTTACTCGAGCGAAATGCAAAGCTTCGATTCATCCGCTGGCCGGGCCCAGGTGAGAAACTTTGTTATCATTAAAGTGGATTTGATTTCCATTGTTTGCATCAAATTGTATTTAGGGGGAAAGCATTTATAAATGGTCCGATCTTCTATCAACTCCTTCGTACTTATTTTTTTCACGATCATTCTGTTCAGTTTCGGATGCTCCGCGCAGACCGAAGAACAGGCGCAGCAGTCCTTGCGGCAAATGACGCGGGACGGGAAACTCCCCGCTGAGTACGCCGTTGCCCCGATCGAATCAAGATTCGCCGGTAGAAAGACGGGCGTACTTGCCAGGCTCCTGCGGGCACGCATTCGTTTCGAAAGCGGCGACTACGTGGGCGCCGCTGATTTGCTCAATTCCACTTCCTTTAAGGAGAAAACCTCGGTCGGCGATTATGCGTTATGGCTCCGCGCGCGCGCGCTGGACAAATCGGGCGATCCCACTGGTTCGATGGCGGCGGCTTTTGTGTTTAGACAGGAGTATCCTCACTCGATTCACCTCGCAGATGTGCAGCTGCTGTGGGCTGAGTCTGCGCTTGCGGCCGGAAAAGCGAAGGAGGTTCCCGCTTTCCTTGAAATGTTGAACGCCGCCAACAACGCCGACGCCCTTCTGCTTACGGCAAAAGCTTTCGAAGCACAGTCCGATCAGGGATCCGCGACAAAATATTTCCGAAAAGTGTATTTTTTCGGCGCCGGGACGAATGCCGCTAAACAGGCCGAGGCCAAACTTCCATCACTTGCTCAACCGCTAACACCGCGAACCGCTGATGAGATCGGGCGACGGGCCGACGATCTTTACAAAGCAAACAAATTTGCCGAAGCGCGAATCGCCTATCTGGAATTGCTGGAAAAGTTCCCGGCTTCTTTCGTCACGCAGACGCGGCTTCGCATGATCGTCGCGATGGTGAAACTCAAGAAAATGACCGAAGCGCGGGCCGCCTTCGATTCGCTGCCCGCTTCCGCAACTGAACGAGAAGAGGGCTATTATCACCTCGCCACCGGCTATGCAGAGTCGCGGCAATGGCCCGCCGCGCGTGCTGTAACCGATGAAATGCGCGAGAAATTCCCGAAGGGTAAACTATTGCCTAAAACATTCATCCACGTCGGTTACGCAGCGCGTGACGCCCGAAACCGTGCGGAAGAAGCTTACTATCTTCGCACCGCGGTCGCCTCCTATCCAGACGCCGTCGAGGTCGCCGGTGCCCAATTCGAGCTTGCGTGGCTCGAGCATGAGAACGACAATTTTGATCGTTCGTCGCAAATGTTCATTCAGCACCTGGCTCGATACGTGGATAAGGATAATTCTAACCGCGGCAAGGCCGGTTATTGGGCTGCCCGCGATTCGGAACGAGCCGGCAAACTCGCCGCGGCCTGTTATCTTTATGGTGCCGTTATCTATCGTTACAACGCGAACTGGTATGGTTACCAGGCCGAGCAGCGCCTTACCAACCTCAAAAAACAAGGTAAATGCACCTCGCTACAGCAAGATCCGCTTCTTATTGAGGCGGCAGCCAATCTGAAAATCGTGACCGTTGCGGCCGAGACTTCCTCGCAAAAGGAGCTTCCCCGCATTGAAAAAGCTGAGGATCTCACGACTGTCGGACTCTTTGATTGGGCCATCGACGAGCTGGAAGAGGCAAAAAAGACCGCGAAAAACAGCCCGAAGATCAACCTGACTCTCGCAAAGCACTATCGGCTAAAGGGCGATAATGTCAACGCCTTGCTTGCCTTGGCGAAAAGCTATCCCGATTACGGCCAGATGTTTCCCGAGGAAATGGGACGCGAAGAATGGGACATCTTTTATCCTCTTATTCATTGGGACGATATCAAGCACTGGGCGAAACAGCGGAGCCTCGATCCTTATGAGATCGCCGGATTGATCCGTCAGGAAACGATCTTCGATCCCCGCGCAAGATCGAGCGCCAACGCGTACGGATTGATGCAGCTTCTGATCCCGACTGCCCGCTCGACCGCCCGCAAATTCGGCTCCTCCGTGACAAACATCACCGGCGAAACCCTATTTCAACCGGCGATAAACATCGAACTCGGCACCGCGTATATGCGCGAGCAATTGGACAAGTTCGGCCGTATCGAATATATGGCTATCGCATACAACGCCGGCCCGAATCGCGTCGCCCCGTGGCGGGCAACTCTGCCATATGAAATGGATGAGTTCGTCGAGGCAATTCCTTTCCGTGAAACAAAGGGCTATGTCCAGGGCATAATCCGCAACACCGCCCAGTACCGTCGGCTTTATGACGAAAACGGTAAGTTCAAGGTCAACGTTGGCGCCCGGCCCTTACGAGGCGAGATCGATTCAAGGCCCGCTGGACAGATCGCCGAGGAGTTCCCGGACGTGGTCGTCGATATAGATCCGAATTCGTAACAGCCTGGATCGATCGTCATTGTGGCACGGCGACAAAATCGACGGCGGCTAGGTCGTCTAAAAGTGAGATAACTCGCGCGCTCGATTCAAATGTAAAACGATTAGCGCCAATTGTTATAAAATACGTTTGGCCCACGGTTAGATCGCCGAATCGGTAGCGGCCAAATGAGCCTGTGACGGTCTGAAACTTTTGTCCCGTTACCGCATTGGTCAATTCCAGCCTGGCGTTCCTGATGCCGTTTCCATTCGTTGTTCGTACCTGACCGCTAATGGATGCAGATGCCGCCGTTGGAGCCAAAGGTACGGACGCCCAAAATCCTCCCCGTAGTGAAAAACCGTTTCCCGTCGAGACCGTGCCGGCGGCGTTTTGCCCTGCTGTTCCTTCAAGAATGAATAAATTGCCCGTGCTTTTACTGCCTCCGCCCGCTATTACGTTGTGCGACAGATCATACGTTCCGCCCGTCTGTGCGGTAGCAACGGCCGAAACCGCAACCAGTGCGGCTAATACTTTTGACAACTTGAACTTCATTCTATTCCTCCTCTTTCATGCAAACGTCCGCATTCGGGCTTTGCAAACAGACTAGTTTCTTCAATTCGTCGATCTGCTGCCGCATTTCCGCGATCTGTTTCTTGTGCCGTTCGATCTGCGTTCGGTTGTCGATATTTTCTTTGGTGGATTGATCGGACGGCGCCAACGAACCGAGACATCTGACGACTCCGTGGTCAGCTGTTATGCAAAGCTGCCCGGCGGCGATGTTAGGCAGGGTTAAATGTTCTATTGAAGTTGCGGCGTTGATCTGAACCTGTCCTTCAATAAACACGGGGCCGGGGATCTTTACGCTGTCCGACGATCTGCCAAGAACGACCGTCTGGTTTGTAGTGACGACGGCCCCGGCACCTATGGCCGTAGCAAATTCAAGATCGCCAGTGCCGACATCCGCGGCCCGCCCAATTAGAGTGTTAAACCGGCCCGTCGTATTTGTATTTCCGGCAAATCGCCCGACAAATACATTGTTCGAACCGGCAGTATTAGTTTCTCCCGCGTTCGCGCCCAGGAATGTGTTGCCGGCCCCGTTAAACAATGACCCGGCAGCGTTGGTCATTCGACCAGCGGCGTTTCCGAAGAATGAATTGTCGTCGCCATCCGTGTTTGTTGAACCCGCGTTAGAGCCAAAGTACGTGTTCCTAACACCGGTCGTGTTTGAGTCGCCCGTCGCATACCCGAAGAATGAGTTAAATTCACCGGTCGTATTCGCGACACCGGCACGTCGGCCGAAAAACGAGTTTTGGCTGGCGGTTGTGGAAAGTCCCGCGTTGTCGCCAAAAAAAGAGTTGCCGAAACCGGTGATCACAGCGGCTCCGGAACTTCTGCCGAAGAATGCGTTGAATCCTCCTGAGGTGACCGAGTCGCCCGATCCGCTGCCGAAAAACGAATTGCCGCTTGCCGTGTTGTTGGCTCCGGCCCGATAGCCAAAAAAAGCGTTCTCGTTGCCGGTGATGTTATTTCGTCCCGAAAATTGGCCGAAAAACGAATTCTGCCCACCGGTCGAAGTGCCAAAGCCGCTCGATTCCCCGAAAAAAGAGTTGTTGCCGCCGCCAGTATTAGAGTTACCTGCGTTTCGTCCGAAAAACGAATTGGCCCCGCCAGTCAGATTTGATTGTCCGGCTTGATTTCCGAAGAATGAATTCGATTGCCCGCTGCTAGTCGGCGAGCCGCCCGCACCGATGCCGGCAAAAAGATTGCCGAAAAAACTGGACGTAGTTAAAACGCGGCTGCCTCCGAGATTGTATTGCATCGCGGCGTTGAGAATGTTCGCCGCGCCTTCGCCGCTGATGTTGAAATTGCTCGTGGCCTGTGTCGAGGTCGTGTTCTGAATATAGTTGCCGCTGTTAG
>JBAUGL010000045.1:0-32639 GCA_049679665.1 Pyrinomonadaceae bacterium
GGGTATTACAGATCAACGACTGTGCTTCCAACGACACAGGCTCGGTTACGGCGGCGGTATTGACGCTTGATTCGGGAACAACCCAAGCTCCGCGCGACGCCAACGTCGATATGAACGGCGACGGGAAAACTGATTTTGTTGTCACCCGTGCGACCGAAACTCCGCTTGCCGAAGCACGCAGTGGCAGTAGGGTATCAGTTAACCGCGGCGCTGCATCGTACCGCGAACGACTGGCGATAGATCTAAAGGAACCGCTTTCAGAAAATCTACTCGCACCTCCGATTTATTGGTACACGAGCGTCAATGGCACTGGCTCGACAAGCGTTACCCGCTTCGGAGATGCCGCGACTGACTTTTTGACCCCCGAAGATTTTGACGGCGATGGAAAAGACGACGTTGCCGTGTGGCGGCCTGGTGCGGCCGGTTCTGCTGCGTTTTACATTCTGCAGAGTGAAGACAGTACCGTTCGTACCGATGTATTTGGCCAGGATAATGATGACCCGCTTGTTGTGGGTGACTACGACGACGATAATAAAGCCGACCCGGCGGTATTTCGTTGCCCGACTGCGGCGGTTGGCCCATGTTACTTTTTCTACCGCGGCAGCAACAACAATCCGAACGCAAGTATCACCTATGTCCAATGGGGCACTGGAATTGTAAACGCGACTCAAGCGACCTATTTTGCGAACCCGGGTGATTTCGACGGTGACGGCAAGTTCGACTTTTGCCTTCAGCGAGCGAATCCATTAGCCCCCGAACGTGGCCAGTTCGCGCTACTTCGATCGTCAGATCTGGGCGCCGAATTTATCGACTGGGGACTTTCTTCAGACTTCATCTTACCCGGTGATTACGATGGTGACGGCAAATCAGACTTCTGCGTTCGTCGTACCGAGAATTTGAACGGATTCGACGGCCGTTCACATTATATTCTTGAACGCGATGGAGGTGGAACTGGGGCATCGCCCATTCGATTTGGGTCCTTTGGGGATATATCCGTACCTGGTGATTATGACGGTGACGGCCAACAGGACATTGCCATTTGGCGGCCGAGCTCGCAGAATGCTGATAACAACTTCTGGGTTTTGAACTCTGGTGATAAATCGGTCACACGATTTGAGTGGGGACAGTGCCCCACGCCGGAAACGTGTGACTATCCAGTGGCTAACTGGTACGTCCATTAGTTATACGTCGCGTAATGACGACATAGGCGCCCTAAGTGGGCGCCTATGTTCGATCAAACAGCTCCGGCAATAATCCGTACTCGCAAAGATGCCGGTAAACTTGACCGTTCGTTGCCGCAACTTCACATTCTTCAAGCACTTTCTTAATTGATTCGCCCGGAAACAAGGCACGCAAGGCGATAACGTCCTCGATCGCGGTAAATAGAAACTTGTCCACCGCTCCGCCTTTTAATAATGCACGTAGTTTTGAGTTGCGGTCCGCCTCGGAAAAGCAGTTTTCATAGATCTGAACGGTGGTTACGTTCGCCCCGTGACCGCTCAGCGTCGCGGCCAATTCCGACTCATCGTTAGGTTCGTCAAAGACCAAAACATTTAGTGATCCCAATTCGCGATTTCCAAAGAAAGCCGCCAGATCTCCATAGACGGATTCCGTTTCAAGACATCTCGGAACAATATCCGAGTGTATGCTTCTGAATCTGAGCCTGTCGGCAACGGATTCGCCAAAAGAGCATAAATGCAATTCATCGAGAAAGAAGGGCTTAACGGACGCGGCCTCCAATGAATCGAGAAGAATTTCCGCTGCGTATATGTCAGTCAATATAAGTAGGTCAAAGCTTGAAAGATACCGTTCGTGACAGAACATCCCCGTATTATCGGTGATCGGCAGCGCCGCTACTGCCGGAAACTCCAGAATTTCGCCTCCCTTGGCCCGAAGGTTCAATGCGAGGCTTTTGTTGAGTTGGGATGCGATCAATCCGTATCGGATATCCTTCATATTCAGTCAAATTGTAGCCGTATCCTGGCGATCAGTAAATTTGCAATAGGGGCATAAAAACAGTAACGTAATGCATTCGACTTCGGTCACACCACTCGGTCGTCCGATGTCTTTTTTGTATGAAGGCAATGATTCTCGCCGCCGGATTCGGCACACGGCTTTTCCCACTAACCATCGATCGCACGAAGCCGGCGATACCATTTTTAGGTAAACCTCTTGTCGGATATGTCGCCGAGTATCTCGCAAAATTTGGATTCCAAGAGGTCGTGGTCAATCTGCATCATCAGCCGGATTCAGTAGTCAAGGCACTTGGCGACGGAAGAGATTTTGGTGTTCAGATCCATTATACGATCGAAGAACCGAAGATCCTGGGGACTGCCGGTGCCCTGGATAATGCCCGACAATTTCTCGAAGACGATACATTCCTGATCGCTAACGGCAAGATAATTACAGATATCGATATATTCGCGGCAATCGAAACGCACAAAACGTCCGGTGCCCTTGCCACGATGGTTTTAAAGGAGAACCATAAGCGCGAAAGGTTCACTATCGTCGAAACGAACGACGGTTTTGTGACTGGCTTCGGCGATTTTGCCCGACCGCTCACCGAAGAAGAGATACGGGATACGGAACACGAACTTTTCGTTCCGCTTATGTTTACGGGAATTCATATTCTCGAACCTCGAGTCTTCGATTACATCCCGAGGGGTGTTTATTCAGATATTGTTCCGACGTTCTATAATCCCGCTATTGCGAACGGCGAATTGATCGCTGCTCACGTTGCCGAGGGTAATTGGTTCGAGCTATCGACAATTCCCCGCTATTTGGACATTTCACTCGCGATGATGAACGGTTCCGATGTCTATTGCGGCAGAAATTGTGAACTCTCGCCCGGCGCGATTGTACGAGACTCGGTTTTGTGGGATCACATCACGGTTCCGGAAGGAGTAAATCTGTACCGCTCGATCGTAGCCGACGGCGTAACGATCGAGCCCGGCGAACATTTCGAGAATGCCGCCATCGTGCGAGCCGATATGGTTCGCAATTGCAACGAAATTCCCGAGAAGGCGTTGAAGTGTTATATTCAGGGTGAGAACTATATCGTTCCGCTGAATTAAAGCCTAAAAAAAGTAAAAGAGCTTGGGGGCAAGTTGAACAACGTCCTCGCTTTTACTTTGCACCTTTATTTATGTCAGATTACCGGCAAAGACTCGAAAGCTATCTCCGAGACCGCGGCGAGTCAGTCGATCTAACACACCTAAGCCCCGATGCTTCCACACGCGAATATTTCCGTATCAGTTGGCGCGGCGAGACGGTTGTCGCCTGCGTATATCCGGACGCGTTTGTTGCCGCCGAACAGAGCTTTCTAGACGTCACGAATCTTTTTTCCAACGAATGTCTCCCTGTGGCGAGAATCCTCGACTACGACGAAAAACTCGGGGTAATAGTTCAGGAAGACTTGGGCGACCGGATTTTGCGAGATGTGATGATCGATGCGGACAAAGAACTTAGGGATAAACTTATCGTCGAAGCGATAAACCTGATTCCGAAGATACAGGTCGGAACCCGGAAGGCTTTTCAGCTGAACTCGGTCGTGTCTCGCCTTAAATTCGATACTGAAAAGCTGCTCTGGGAGCTGAATTTCTTTAAAGAGCATTATTTCACAACGTACAAGAAGGAACCGCTTTCGCCGGATGATGACGCAAAACTGACAGAAGAATTTGTCGAAATTTGCAGCGAACTTGAAAGCAAGGCGTCCGTTCTCTGCCACCGCGATTTTCACGCCGCAAACCTCATGCTCGATAAGCGCGATCAGCTGCGCATTATCGATCATCAGGACGCCCGGATCGGCTCCGTTACCTACGATCTCGTATCGTTCCTACTCGACCGCGTGACCGAGCCGCCTTCGGCCGAGTGGCTTGCGGAGAAACGTCGTTACTTTTTGGCCGAACGCGTCCGAATTGGCCTCGAACCAATGGACGAAAATGTCTTTACGGAAGAATTTCGTCTGCAAACCGTTCAGCGGTGTTTGAAGGCCGTCGGGACATTTTCGTTTCAGTCAGTGAATCGAGGAAAGACTTATTTCGTTCCGTTTATTAGGCCGATGTTCCAGATCGTTCTCCGCGCGATCGATAATCTTGATCGGTTTCCTCGCCTGAGCAAAGTAATTGGCGGCGAGCTTGATGATGGTAGCGCCTGAACTGGAATGCGGCTTTATGCTCACCCCCTTTTCGCAGGTCTACTCGAATCGCTTCCCGACCGCGATCACACAAAACAAAAGGGGTCTCATTTCCTGTCGGGTCATATGATCTGATGAACGAATGGATTTTGATCCCCAACTAAACTGTTACAGTTTCGTTTGCGACATCGATTCAGGCGGTTTTGTCGTAAAATCTTCGCCGGGATTGACGAACAAATTCTGTTCAAACCGGTATTGCTTGTCATAAAGCTGTCTATACCTGCCGTTCATTGCGATCAATTGTTCGTGCGTCCCGCGTTCTAGTATCTCACCTGATTCGACAACCAAGATCTGATCGGCGCTTTGGATGGTCGAGAGTCTATGCGCGATTACGAATGTCGTACGTCCCTGCCGCAGATTGGTCAGGCCCTCCTGGATCAATGCCTCTGATTCACTATCCAAACTCGAGGTCGCTTCGTCGAGGATCAAAACGCGCGGATTCGCCAACAATGCTCGCGCGATAGCTATACGCTGTCTCTGCCCGCCAGAGAGCTTCACGCCTCGTTCACCGACAACGGTTTCGTAGCCGTTCGGGAATTTTTCGATGAACTCGTCTGCGTTTGCAACGGAGCAAACCACTTTGATCTCTTCGAAATTCGCTTCCGGATTAGCGAAACGAATGTTGTCGAGAATAGTCCCGTCGAAAAGAAAATTGTCCTGAAGGACGACCCCAAGATGTTTGCGGTAATCACGAAGCCGGACGGATTGCAGATCCTTCCCATCAATAAGCACTCGGCCGGTAGTTGGCTGGATAAAATTCAAAACCAGGCTTAATATTGTCGATTTTCCTGACCCGCTCGAGCCTATCAGGGCTGTTGTCGTTCCTGCTTCGGAGTGAAAATCGACACCTTTCAATACGGGAACGCCTGGGTCATATTCAAACTCAACATTCTGAAAATCTATCGTGCCTTTTAATGAAGCGATCGGTTGACGTTGGTCGTCCTCGTCGGTCTCTGTCGGCATTGACATCACTTCGCGTATGCGGTCAAGGCCGGCAAGGGCTTCAGTTATCTGGGTACCGATAGATGTCAGTTCGATTACCGGCATTGCAAGTAGGAACGTAAACGAGATATACATCAGAAAATCACCAAGCGTCATCGTCCCCCCTTGAATTGCGCTGCCGCCGATCACGATCATAACTACGGCGATAGCGCCGATCACGACCGACGAGAACGAACTAATGGCCGAAACGCCGGTGATGGATTTCGCTATGTTGCGGAAAAGGCGATGTGCTCCTCGAGTAAACGATAGCTCTTCCCTTTTCTCGGCCGTGTATGCTTTGACAATGCGGATCCCTCCGAGGCTTTCCCCCAATCTACCCGTAACTTCGGCCGTGATCTCGCCGCGTTCGCGGAAAATGGGCCGCAGTTTCTTGAATGCGTATGCAAGTACCCCGCCAAAGATCAACAGCACGACGATCGTCGCGGCCGTAAGCCGCCAATTGAGATAAAACAGAACGCCGAGCGCGATAACAGCCGTCACAACGCTTCCCAAAATTTGCCCGAGCCCAGTTCCGACAAGATTACGGATTCCCTCGGCATCGTTCATTATCCGCGAGATAAGCTGTCCGCTTTGGGTAGAATCAAAATAGGAGATCGGCAGCCGCTCTATATGCTTCTGCACACGCATGCGCATATTCGTGATCGCAAGCTGTGCCGCGACGCCAAGTATCTGTGACAAAGCAAACGACGTAACACCTTGAACAAGCGTTGATACCCCGATGGCGAGCGCGATCCATTTGATGAGGCTGTAATTGCGCTCGGTAAAAACCTCGTCGCCGATATATTTCGTCGATGCCGGCAATACCATTCCCGCCAGCCGCGAGATAAGCATGAGTAAACTGCCGAGAGCCAATCGCCAGCGAGCGTTCCAAATGATCCTACGCGCCTCCGTCCAGGCGCTCGAATAATTTACCTTCTTCTTTTTCGTCTTCTCGTCCGTCTCAGCCATTGAACGATAGTCTGCGACCACAGACGGCCGAAGTCAATTAAAGAGAGGTTTGAACGGCCGCGCTGGCGCTGAGATCTCCCGCGGGAGAGAGGCTGCGGGCAACCCGTTCCGTCGCCCGCCTTCGGGCGCCTCCTACTGTGGCACGTAAGCCGATGGAACCGACTTGTCGCCGGCGAGCCCGAACTGCCGGATAAACACTCCGCTGGAGCTCTTAAACACATACCAGACACCATCACGGAATACGGCAGCATCGGTTTTTCCATCGCCGTCGTAGTCCCCGGGTGTGGGCGCGTCCGTTGATAGTCCCCAATTGAAGGCGGTGTATCCGCCGGTCGTTTGTAGGATGTGCCAGGTGCCGTCGCGATAGACGGCGAGGTCGGTTTTACCGTCACCGTCGTAGTCGGCAGGAACGGGCTGGTCCGCAGGCAAGCCGAAACTTGCCACCATGAAGCCTAGTGTCGAACGGTTCAAGTGCCATTCACCATTGCGATAAACGGCCTGATCGATACGTCCGTCGCCGTCGTAGTCCGCCGGTACCGGCCGATCGCCCGGCGATCCGAAATTGACCAGCGATGCCTGGCCATTCGAAAGGTCAAGCATCCACCACTGGCCGCCTCGAAAGAGGGCTATTTCGTCGCGGCCATCGCCGGTGTAATCAGCCGGCACCGGAAGATCGTCCGCGAGTCCGAACTGGACCGCGGAAGGAGTGTTGTTGGAACTGTTGACGTACCACCAGGTGCCGTCACGATAAACGGCAATATCTGTCTTGCCGTCACCGTCAAAATCGGCGGGTGTGATCCTGTCGGTTGAAATGCCGAATTGTGCGGCGGAGAAACCAGCTGTCGAACGGTCGAGATACCAGACCGAATCGCTAGGCCGAAAGACCGAAACATCCGACCGACCGTCACCATCGAAATCGAAGGGAGTCGAAGAAGCAGTCTCGACGTTCTGTTGCTCGAATGCCCCGATATCCACATTGCCATTTCGAGGCATGCCGCGCTGATCGGTCGGCAGTGCGGGATTGCCGTCACCGCATCCGTTCGCGATCAGAACGCAGTTATTTCCGGCATTTATCGCGGGCGATCCCGACAGCAAGGCGTGTGTGCGTGTCGGCCCCCCGTTGTCATGCAGAGGCCCGAGCAACGCGTTAACGCCAACGATGTTGCCGTTAACGCCGTTCTGAATCCCGCCAGAAGAACCCGCATCGCCGATAAGATTGTGGCTGGCCGTTTCGATGGTGTCGAAAATATCGCCGCCGCTGTTGCCCGCGACGATGGAATTCCTGATCGTTTCCGTGGCAGTGCCATAAGAAATAATGCCGCCTCGATTGCCGGAGATGCTACTGCTGTTGATCGTTACCGTGCCACCCTGGTTATAGATCCCGCCGCCTGCGTCTCCATTTTCGGGGAAAGTGGTAGTGTTCCCGGAGATCGTGCTGTTATTGATAGTAACCGTGCCTTGGGAGGTGAAGATGGCGCCCCCCGCATTGGCTTCGTTTCCTGAAACGGTGCTGTTATTGATAGTCACTGTGCCGCGGGAATTATTAATTCCGCCGCCGTTCGAGTTGCCATCTGAATCAGACACCCTGTTTTCCGAAACGGTACTGTCATTGATGGTTAATGTGCCGGTGCTGTCATTGTAAATGCCGGCTCCAGCACCAAAAATAAGGAACGTTACAGGGGAGATGTTCCTGGAGATGGAGCATTTGCTGACGGTCAAAACGCCTTGATTGAGAATACCTCCACCGCTCCCACCAAAATGACTACTGTGGACGATACCGTCGCTTATCGTAATCCCTTCGAGCGTTGCCGTAACGCCGCTGTTGATGGAGAACACCCTCGATGCATTGTTGCCGCTGATAGACAATAGATTTGCCCCCGGACCCTGAATCGTCAAGCTCTTGTCGATGACTAGCTGGCCTGACGTCAGAGTGATCGTGCCAGTGACGCTGAAGTTGATAGTGTCGCCCGGCGAGGCGTCCACGATCGCCTGCCGCAGGCTTCCTGCCCCGCTGTCATTTGTGTTTATTACTGTGACCGTCTCCGGACCAGAGTCGAGCATGAACCGGGCGATCGCAAACGCTGGGGTAGGTGAGAAAAGTCCCGTTACACCTACGACGACCGCACGGCCCTGATTGTCGAGAGCCACGTCATTAGCGTGGTCGCCTGAATTGTCGAAATCGACCGATGTTTTACCGTCCCCGCCTCCGAACGTGGTATCGAGCGTGCCGTTTGGATTGTAACGGGCAATGGCGAAATCACGGGTGGAGGTATCCGCACTTAACTCGCTTCCACCCACGGCAACGATCTTGCCGTCAGACTGGATCACGACCGAAGAACCGAAGTCGTTATGAGAACGAATGGGTGTCGTTACGATGCCGTCGCCGTCGAATGACGTATCGGGCGATCCGTTCACATTGAAACGGAAAAGAGCGAGGTCATAGGACACGTTTCCGCCTGAACCAACAGCGACGATCTTACCGTCCGCCTGAAGGGCAACCGAGTGGACTGTCCCGCCTCCTAATGAAGGTAGCCGCGCATAGCCACCAGAACCAAAACCCGTATCCAGCGAGCCGTTCGTGTTCAGACGCGCGATGGAGGAGTATCCACCGGCTATGATCTTTCCGTCTGCCGGTTGGACGACAACGGACACGATGTCGATGCCGTTGATGAATACTGTACCGCTACCGCCAAACGATGCGTCCATCGAGCCGTCCGAATGATAACGAAACACGAGGGCGTCGTTCGGGCAATTATCATCAACGTCATAGTATCCGACAATGCCTACTATCTTCCCATCGGGTTGGATCGTGACATCAGAGGCGCTACCGTAAGAAAAATTCAAACAGTCGGCTGGCGTTTCAGTCAACACCGTTCCCGAACCGCCGCCAAACTCCGAATCGAGCGAACCGTCCGGGTTGTAACGCGCCATCGCAAAGCCGCCGGTGGTCGAGTTTGCCCATTCTCCCGCGATGATGATCTTCCCGTCCGGCTGGATCACAACGCTGCCGGCGTAATCATTTCCGCCCAAAAAAGTTGTTACCCTTCCCGTGCCGCCTCCGAATGTCGTGTCGGGCGAGCCGTCAGGATTGTACCGTGCAACTGCAAAGTCATCGTTCGAGCCATTCCGACTCGACCCTGCGACCACGATCTTCCCGTCCGGCTGAATCGCGACTCCACCCGCTCCACCCGACCAATCGGTGAGCTTTCCGTCGCCGGAGAACGTCGGGTCGAGGTCGCCGGGGGCGGCGGTGGTGATATGGCCGAAGGTCAAAAAGAAAATTACGAGCCCTATGGGGAGCAGCGTTAAGGTTATTTGTCTTTTCATGGTGAAATCTCCTTTGTTTTGGGCCGTCCGACTTCAAAGAAACGCAATCTCTTGACTCAATCAACTGCGTTGCGTTGCGGAGCAGCGATAGTCTCTGCCCCGCTTGTTGTAGGTTTACCTACTTGCGGCCGATACTCTTGCCGCGATCTCGTCACTGCCTTTACGGGGACGCAGATAGTTCTTATGACCCCACTTGGCGACATTTTGTCCGAGTTTCCGGCCGGCCACGTCGGCGAACCGGAAGTGGATGCCCTGATAAACACGAACATCGACCATTTCCTGCATTGCCTGTGAAAAGCTCGTGTAGTTTCTGGTCACTCCGGACACAGAATGGGTTATGGAAAAGGCCATGTTGTCCGTATCAAAGAAATTCATCATGGCCTGGAACACCGAACCCGACGAGCCGTTCGCACCCGACGAGTGATCCGGATACGGCGGCGTATTTACCAGCGGCGTCCAGGTCGGATTGCGCGTAGTGCGGGGGTTGTTGTCTTCCTCGCGTATCGCGGTGTAGGGCCGCCAGAAGCTGTAGTAGAATTTGTCGTTCCAGACCCCGATGGTGGCATCGGCGGCGGCCATGGATGCGAGCGCGAAAAGGCGCGAGCTGTCCGAGACGTTATCGACATTTGCTGTCGCGACGGTCCTGAGCGCTACGAACACCTCGCGGCCCGGTGAAGTCCAGAAGGCGGCCAGGTCGTTATGGTATTGTTCGCGCAAGCTGCCGGTAGCTGCACCGTACAGCCGGACCTCGTCGTGATCGCGTGCGTATTGGTTGCTTTCCATAGGCGGCGGGGGATCCGACCGGAACTGGCTAGGCCTCGTCATAAAAAACGGGGTTATGTTGCCCTGCCACTCGCCCGGTTTCATCGCCGTGACGCCGGGCGTTGGCCGCCACTGGCCCATCGCAGTTCCGCCAACATACGATTCCGGTCGCGGGGCCGGCAGAGAGTCATCGCAGGAGCGGTACGCGATCAGCCGGGCCGCCACGTATGTGCCGACCGCGATGCCCGGGTCGTTAGGATCGATGCCGTTGTTGATGAGGTAGGTATCGTACTGTCCCTGAATAATGGCCGCTCGAGTCGGAAAGCGGGCAAGAAGCACATCGCGGGCGGCCTTGACCGCGGCTGCGATCGGCGAACCCGCAGCATTCGGCACGTCGGTCACGCGGTACGGTTCGTAGTCCCGTTCAATGGCCTGAACTGCATCATATTGGGCCGCGTGGACCGTGGCCAGGTCTATCGTTACACTACCTCCCGGCCTGCCTACGGCAGCGGCATGCCCAAAGGTCATTGCATTCCAGTCGGAAATTACATCCGCCGACGCGTTAAAGGTGAAGGCAACTATCGTCATTGCCAACGAAACGACTTGCGCCGCATATTTGATCATTCTAACCGTGGGTTTCTTTTTCATATTTTCTCCATAAACACCGCAAAAAACGTTGTTCGCCCGAACACCTCGTGATACACTAATTTCACGGTTTGCTTTGCATTTCGCAGTCTAGGGACGGAATGTCCGAATGTCCTTCGGTATTGCTGAAAGTTTCCTTCCGTTTTGCTTCCGGCCGCAGCCGGATCGCCTATGTCGTTAGAAAGAAAAGAGATATTCGAATTCGGCGAGTTTCGGCTTGACGTTGACGAACACACGATCGAACGGATCGACGGACACAAAAATGGCACGTTAACGGAAAAGGCATTTCTGGCTCTCGTACTCTTAGTTCGGCGCCGCGGTCACCTCGTCTCCAAAGATGAACTTATTCGGTTCGTTTGGCCCGACACCATAGTCGAAGATAACAACCTGGAAAAGTGCGTTCATCACATCCGCACCTTCCTTGGCGAGACAAACGGAACAAAATACGTCGAAACTGTTAGAAAACACGGCTATCGTTTTGTCGGGAACGTTAAAGCGATCGAGGTGAGTTTTTCGTGGCTTCCTGAGACTTTTAGAAATTTCGACGACTATAATGGATCGGCAGCTGCTCCCGCCATCGATCAATTAATGGAACCGGAAGCCGAAGCCGAAAAGATCGTCGGAACCGGATCCGAGCGGATTGAGAAAGCTCGATATCCTTTCCGCAGTGCCCTCATGATACCTGTGATCATTCTGGCATTGATCGGCGGCCTGGCGGGCCTCGGTTATTACTCTTTCATCCGTCCCAACTTAGCGGCCGCCGATGGAAGAAGATCGATCGCCGTCCTTCCGCTAAAGCCGATCGATCCGGCAAACCGGAACGCCCTTTATGAGATCGGCGTTGCCGACTCGCTGATTAGCCGACTCGGTCAGGCTAAAGGCTTGATCATTCGTTCCCTGAGTTCTGTTCGGAAATATGGCGAGACGGAACAGGACGCAGTTACCACAGGTCTCGAGCAGAAGGTCGATTATGTCTTGGCTTCGAATTATCAGTTGGCCGACGGAAAGATCCGCATCACGTCACAGCTTATCAACGTAGCTACCGGCGAGGTCGAGGAGCAGTATAAATCAGAGAAAGAGGCCTCAAGCACCTTCGCGGTACAGGATGCGGTTGCTGACGACTTTGTGGGCAGGCTGATGGCACGGTTCAATGTCGTCCCCGCCGGCCCGGCGAAGGGTTGGGGAACGGACAACGAAGAAGCGTATCGACTCTATCTTCATGGCAGGCACATTTATCATCGCCAGATGGCCGTCATCGACGGACTGCCGGCCATCGGCGTCCTGGAGCAAGCCGTGGCGTCGGATCCAAATTACGCCCGGGCATGGGCGACGCTGGCCATGGCATATGTCTTGCACTCTACCTCAAGAATAGCTGACGGGTCCGAGCGCGAGAAAGCGACCGACGCAGCGAAGAAGGCCCTTGCATTAGACCCGAACCTCTCAGACGCATATAGCGCCAAGTGCTTTGTGGCGACCATCATCGAATTTGACCTCGGGGCCGCAGAAGGTGCGTGCAAGCGGGCTCTCGAACTCGATCCGAACTCGGGTGAAGCTCATATTCTATATGGAATAGTGCTGAGTGCACTTGGGCGTCACGACGAGGCTATCTCCGAGAAGCACGCAGCTATCGACATCGAGCCGACCTCAGCCCGTTATCAGCGGTGGCTAGGCAATTCGCTGTATTTTGCCCACCGCTTTGATGAGGCCGAAGTTCAATTTAAGCGATGTATTGAGATTGACCCACGCAGCAACACGAACTATGAAAGCCTTATGCGATTGTTCGCATCCCAGGGAAAAGAGTCGGAGGCGTATGAGTATCTCATCAAATCTCTAACGGTTCGGGGGAAAGACGAGACGACGATCGAGCGTTTCAGGAAGGCATACAAGGAAGACGGCTGGCGAGGCGCAGTGCTCGAGCGGATCCGGACGTCGGATCACCCACGAGGGTTCAATATCGCGGGCATGTACGCAGTGATCGGCGAAAAAGACAAAGCGTTTGAGTGGCTGGAGAAGGCGTATGAGCTACGCGACTGGGGAATGATCGTCGTCAAAGTTGATCCGCAACTCAACTCGTTGCGCGACGATCCGCGCTATGACGACCTGGTTAGGCGGATACACAAGTGATACGAATTTTTACGCGGAAGAACAGTGAATGTTTTTCCTTGATCTACAAAAATGGTCGCGCCGACTCCTTATTTTATCAAAGTAAGCGCTCTTCTCGCGGTTTTTCTGGGCGTTCTGGTTCAGGTTTCTGCGCAATCGCAGGCGCTGAACGGACAGATCGAAGGAGCAGTTCTTGATCAGAGCGGAGCGGCCGTTCAGAGCGCGGTCATTACTGCTGCGCACATCGAAACAGGCGCTTCCAGGACGACTCTGACAGATAAAAACGGAAGTTACCGCTTTCCGCTTCTGCCGCTTGGAACCTACCGCATCGCAGTTGAAGCCACGTCTTTCAGGAAGCTTATTCGCACTGGGATTAATCTGGCGACCGGCCAAGCCGTGAACATCGAGTGCGACTTGAAGTCGGCGAGGTCCTTGAGGCGGTAACCGTGTCGGGCGATGCACCTATTGCGGATACGGGGAAAACAAACCTCGGCCGCGTGATGAACAGCCGCGAGGTGCACAATATCCCGCTCCCCACACGCAATCCTTACAACTTCATTATCCTGCAGGCCAATGTAACGGGCCGTCCGAATCGTGGGTTCCATTATCCGCAGGTGAATGTCAATGGCTTTGCCAGGCGCGTGAATTATCTGCTCGACGGAAACACCAACACGCGTGGCGACCGAGCGGGAGCACGGTTAATGTTGATCTCTGAGACTTTTGTAAACGAGGTCCAGCTTGTGACAAACGGATTTGCCGCCGAATTCGGCAATACAACGGGCATGATAATGAATATCATCACGCCTTCGGGAACGAACAGCCTGCGCGGTTCGGCATCGTACCTTTTCCGCCGACCGTTGTTCTACGCTCGTCCTTTTTTCTTTTCGGCCGCCGAGCTGCCTGACAGTGTGATGAATAACGTCGCGGTAACGGTTGGCGGGCCGATCATCAAAGACCGCTGGCACTTTTACTTTGGCTATGAATGGCTCAATCGTGTCGACAATACGCGCAGCGAACAGCAGGTGACTATCAGCGAGACAAACAAAGCAGCTCTGATCGATGCGGGTTTGCCGGCGTCTATATTTGTCCCTGCCATTCCAAGCCGTGAAAAGGGCTCTCATTATATCTTTCGGACCGACGCGCAGCTGAACGGTAATAATCGCCTGACGGCAAGATTCAATCATGCCGAAGTAGATTTTGGAGGCGCCGGTGGGGGATTCGCCACCCTGGAGCGAAGCTACGACCCGAAGGGCAGGGATTATTCGCTTGGGATGCAGCTTGTGTCATTTACCCCACGATACCTGAACTCATTGCGTTTTCAGTTTGACCGGAGCAAGGTCAGCCTTGTCAGAAACGAGGATTCCGGCACCGGGCCTTCGATCAACATCACTAACGTCGCAAACTTCGGCTCGCCCACGAATATCGACACGGTTAACCCGCTCACGAAAGTCACGCAGATACAAGACAACTTTACGTGGACGCGCGGCGCTCACGCTATCAAACTCGGCGGCGGGTTCTCGTTTTTCGACAACTTCAATCGCGCACCGGTTTTTTCCCTTTATACGTTTCCTTCGATCGCAGCATACGTGGCCGCGCGAAACGGCACCGACCCATTCAGTTATACCCGGTATGAGGAGTCCTTTGGCAATCCGGAAACGAGACAACAAGCAACCTTCTGGAATATTTTTGTTCAGGACGATTGGAAAGCAACGCGTCGATTAAAGATCAACTACGGCCTTCGTTACGACCTTTATCTGGTTCCCGAAGCCGATCCGTCGTCGCTTTTTCCGGCTTCAAGAAAATTCAATATGGACAAGAACAATTTCGCCCCGCGTTTTGGAGTTGTTTATGCGCTGTGTGAAGGCAACCGGCCGCTTGTGCTGAGAGCCGGTGCCGGAATCTATTACGAACCGGCGTGGCTGGATATGTACAATCGGGCATTGCTCAACAACGGTCATCCCAAATTCTTCAGTCTCCTGTTCTGCGGAAATAACGGGGGCGTAACCTGTCCGCGAAATCCGTTGGCTCCGGCCTTTCCAAACACTTTCACAGGCTCTCAGCCGCCGGGCTCGGTATTGCCGACCCGGGACATTGTGACGGTCGCACCCGATTTTGAGAATATGTACGCGATCCACTCGAACATACAACTCGAACAGGCTCTCACCGAAGATCTTTCACTTGCGGTCGGGTATCTTCATTCCGCGGGGCGTCGTATTCCTGTCTATCGCAATATCAACCCTATCGGTCCGGTTCGGTTCCTCGCCGATGGCCGACCGGTATTTGGCCCGGCTCGGCTTGATTCAAGATTTAATGTGATCCAAATGGCTGAATCCGCCGGCGTTTCGAGATACGACGCCCTAACGCTGCAATTGACGCAGCGGTTTTCGCACGGATTGCAATTTGCCGCCAACTATACGCTTTCGAAAGCGGTCGACGACGCCCCCGAGCAGAACGTAGTGTATATGGGCGGCGGATTTGGTACTTCGTTGGTGTTGTCAGACCCGACAAATCGCTCGCTGGACAAGGGCTATTCTTACGGCGATCAGCGTCACACTTTCGTGATGAGCCTCGTTGCTCGTCCGAGATTTAAAATTCGGAATAAGACGCTTCGTTTTCTGCTGAATCACAATCAGTTCGGTGTCATCACGACTACTAACAGCGGTGAAAGATTCAGCATTGTTTCCAACCTTGATTTGAACGGCGACCGTCTCCGGAGTTCTGACCGCCCGGTCGGGATAAAACGCAATTCTGGTAAAACGCCGGCGCAGTTCAATTTAGATTTGCGATATTCACGTTTCTTCAATTTTGGCGACCGTTTTCAATTGGATGCTTTCGGCGAATTCCAAAACCTTTTCAACATCAACCGCATCGTCTCGTTTACCGATGTATCAGTCCCAACCGATCCGACCACCGGCGAAATGATCGGCCCGCGACCCGACTTCGGCGCCCGAAATCAATCAACGTCACAGGAAAGCCGTCAGTTTCAGCTTGGTGTGAAATTAATATTTTGAGCGTCGCTTCTACATTGGAGAAAGAAATCAGTTCAAATGCTAACGCCAGTCGAATAACACTTTATGCGCGCAACGTGCTCCACCGCCCGGGCGCGGCGTCGTGACCGTGAAGATCAAGTCAGCCGAAGCTGATGCGGATCCAGGTTTGTTTTTTTCCTCTGGCGTGCGCTCGAATATCTGGATAGAACTTATTAGGAACGCAGCCTTTTTTATCACCATCCTTCGAGGAGAGTCCCAGCTCGATTCCCTGCACGACGATTCGAGATTTGATGGATTGGTGAAGCGCATTGAAGGCGGGTGAATTGAGATTCCACCGAAAGGTTCCCGCCAGTTTTGAAATTCCTTCCTAAATTCTTATATCCTTAGTATTTGCCGTGATTCGCAATTTCGGTAGAATCTTCTTTTGCGATCAGTTTAGAAACTTAATTAATGAACCAGACATATATCAACCAACTAAATGACCATATCGGCCAGAAAGTAACCCTCAAGGGTTGGCTCTATAACACGCGTTCGAGCGGCAAGCTTGTTTTTTTGCAGCTACGCGACGGCACCGGCATTGTGCAGTGCGTCGTTTTCAAGGGCAATGACGAAGAGGTGTTCGAGAAGGCGAAAGGTCTCGGACAGGAATCGTCGATCATCGTCACCGGTTCGGTCAAGACCGATGAGCGATCGTCAATCGGCGTCGAGATCGACGTCAAGGATGTCGAGGTTCTCCAAAACGTACACGACTATCCGATCACGCCGAAGGAACACGGCACCGAGTTCCTGATGGACAATCGTCATCTGTGGATCCGGTCGAAAAAACAGCACGCCGTTTTGAAGGTCCGACACACCGTTATCAAAGCCGTCCGCGATTACTTTGACGACAACGGTTTCACGCTTGCCGATACGCCGATATTCACTCCGGCTGCGTGCGAAGGCACGACGACGCTCTTTGAAGTTGATTATTTTGACGACCAGAAGGCGTACCTTACACAGTCGGGTCAGCTTTATAATGAAGCGACGGCCGCAGCATTTGGTAAATCGTATGCATTCGGCCCGACGTTTCGTGCGGAAAAGTCAAAGACCCGTCGTCATCTGACCGAATTCTGGATGGTCGAGCCCGAGGTCGCCTACGCCGGTTATGAAGACATGATGGATCTCGGCGAAGGCCTGATCCTGGCGATCGTTGAACGCGTTCTTGCTGACCGCCAGGAAGAGTTAAAAACACTCGAACGCGACACCGCTGCGCTCGAAGCCATTAAGGGCCCGTTTCCGCGGCTGCATTACGACGACGCTGTAAAGATGCTGCAGGAAGGCCATGTCAACGACGAGGTGGAAAAGAATTTCGAATGGGGCGGTGATTTTGGTGCACCGGACGAAACTTATCTTTCGAAACAGTTCGGCCTGCCGGTTTTCGTGCATCATTTTCCCTCCGCGATCAAAGGTTTTTATTTCGAAGTAGATAAAGATCGCCCCGAATGCGCGCTCGGTATCGATCTGCTCGCCCCCGAAGGCTACGGCGAGATCATCGGCGGCGGCGAACGCGCCACCTCTCTCGAATACCTCGAAGAACAACTCAAAAAACATAACCTTCCGCAGGAGACCTTCGAATGGTATCTCGACCTGCGCCGCTACGGCAGCGTTCCGCACGCCGGTTTCGGTATGGGAATCGAACGCACCGTCGCTTGGATGTGCGGTATCGAACACGTCCGCGAAACGATCCCGTTCCCGCGGATGCTTTATAGATTGAGTCCGTAAAAAAACCTTGTAATTTCTCTAGACTGTTAATGTGTAACCTGAACACAAATATCGTACCTCTTTGATATACCTGTCTTTAGATGATTTCACTAATATCCAATTGTTGTCGAAATTCGAGATTGGTATTTATCAGCCGATCGTACTCTCGTTATCTCTCGCTCGTTTTTTTTCTCATTGCCGCATTCTTCGTCGGTTCTGCATCGTCCCAAAAGCCGATAAACGACCTTGACCCGACCGTCATTCTGATCTCGTTGGACGGATTCCGGTACGATTATTTAGAAAAGTTTAAGCCGAAAACGCTCAACCGGCTTGCGAAAAAGGGTGTCCGGGCAAAGTGGTTGATCCCGTCTTTTCCTACAAAGACATTTCCAAACCATTACACAATCGCCACTGGTCTTTATCCTGAAAATCACGGGATCGTTGACAATAACATTTGGGATTTCGGAACGACGTTCAGCCTCGGTAAGCGAGAAGAGGTTCAGAACTCGCGTTGGTGGCTGGGCGAGCCGATATGGGTGACTGCGGAAAAGCAGGGGCAGCGTACCGGAGCCTTTTTTTTCCCCGGAACCGAAGCCGAGATAGCAGGAGAACGTCCGACGTTTTGGCAGCAATACGACGGGACGATCCCAAATGCGGCTCGGGTTGATGCTCTGCTTGGTTGGCTTGACCTGCCAAAGGACCGCAGACCTACGGTGTTTACACTTTATTTCAGCGATGTCGATGATGCCGGCCATCGCTACTCTCCCGACTCACCCGAAACTGCCGCAGCGGTCTCCGTGGTGGATGGAAACCTGAAGCGTCTGGTTGACGGCCTCAAACGAAGAAAGGTCAATAAAAAAATAAATCTCATCATTGTTTCCGACCACGGGATGGCCTCCGTTCCCCGCCAAAACGCCGTGATCATGGACCTATTCATCGATGAGACCAAGATAGCTCGGACCCTTCCGACTGGTGAAATATTGCAAGTATTCCCGAAAGAAGGGCAATTGGAGTCCGTGTTGGAAGGGCTCACCTCGATCTCGCACGTGACCTGCTGGCGCAAGGAGGAGATTCCTAAACGACTCCATTACAGCGACGGGCCCCGCGTAGCTCCGATCATTTGTTCAGCTGAAGAGGGGTGGTATATGACTACCCGTGATCGCCACAATGCCCAAATGAAACGACCCGAATTCAACCGTTCAGAAGGGAGGCACGGATACGATAACAAATATGAATCGATGAGGGCGATTTTTATTGGGCACGGCAGTGCGTTTAGAAAAGGCAAGACGGTCGAGCCGTTCGAAAATACCCATATTTACGAGCTCATGTGTAGAATATTAGGTCTAATACCGGCGAAAAATGATGGTGATTTGACCCATACCGAGTCGTTCTTGCGATAAAAGATCAGGTCCTATTCATTTCGATCGAATCGTTATCACGGCGATCTCCGGCGGAACCATAAAACGCAATGGCAGAATACTGGTCCCCACTCCGGATGTCACAAACAAATCTTTTCCTTCCTCGTGAACATGGCCCCGAGTGTATTTTTGACCGAATGAAGATGGCACGATAGGCGTCCCCAAAATAGGAAGGCGGATCTGGCCACCGTGTGTATGGCCCGCGATCATCAGCTTAAAATCGGAACCCAGCGTATGAAATGCATTCAGCACAGGAAAAACATCCGGGCTATGTTCCAGGACTATGAGATCGCCATCCTTTTCGTGACGGTTTACGATTCCACGGAGGTCAGCGTCAAAGGTCGACCACGTGCCCATATGAAGATGGTCGTTCAGGCCTAGAATCCGAAGTTTCCTGCCGTTTTTCTCTATCGTGAATATATCGTGTCGCAAAACCGTGATTCCAGCGTCTCGGAGCTCGGAATCTACACTTTTACCATCAAAAAATTCGTCATGATTCCCCAACACCGCAAAGACCCCTAATGGAGCTTGAAGTCCCCGCAGGTTCTCTTTGATCACAGACATCGGCATACTGATCGAGGTTCGATCGAAGTTGTTTGCTACATAGTCGCCAAGAAGGACGATTATATCGGCGTTCTGCTTGTTTGATTCCGCAACAAGGCGTCGAATATTCGCTTCGGTGATGCCGTTCGAGCCGCCGTGAATGTCCGAAACCGCTACGATCTTGAAGCCGTCGAGGTCAGGGTTCCAACCTTCGATCGCGATCTCGGCGTGCGTCGTTACAAGTCTTTGTGGCTCAATGAAATAAGCGTAGGCAAGGCAGGTTACGGCGACTACTAGAGCCGCGGCCGACACGACTGAAATATTGCGAATACTAAGATCCATTTAGAACCGGAGACTGCGGAAAATATTCGTTCCAGCGATCGTCGACAAGTTTGACGATGTCTTCGCTTGTTTCGACTTCCTTTGGGTACCATGGCTTCATTCGGGCGTCGATAATTATTGGCGCGGCGTAGCCGATATGATTATTGATCATTGATGAATCCTTTGCGGAAATATCTGATGCTGGATCGAATCGCGTCCATGTAGCCCACAGAAACTTCGCCGTAGAACGGGCGAAAGTCACATCGTCGTGAATAACCACAACCTGCCATGCGTCGAAGCTTCCGGATTCCGCGATACGTTGCGGCAGATCCTTGTTTGTCTCGAAGGATTCTCCTTCGACTACAAGACAGCCGCCGCAAAATGGTTCTGCGGCCCTAATTCCGTGCGGCAGTTCTCCGCGAAACTCCCTTTGCAACTCGCGCTTGGCATCGCCGGTGCCCATTAGAATGGCTTTACTCCCGTGATTTATCTTTCCACTCGCGTAGTCGAGGGTATCGAAGGCGGTCTGGCTGAATATGAATAGATCCTTATGCCACTCGACGCGAGCAATGATGTATTCGAATAGTGATTTGAATTCCCGCAGGTCCTGCGGTTGATCGGTTAGAAGAAGAAATTTGGTAAGTGTCAGTTGTCCTTCGCCCAAAATCCTGAATCCTGCGGACAAGGCTTCCCTGCCGTACCGCTCTCGAACAACAGCCGCCGCCAGCGAATGAAAGCCGGTCTCACCATAGCTCCAAAGATCCCGCACCGCGGGCATTGCAAGTGGAAATAGCGGTGAAAGCAACTCTTGGAGGTAATCACCGATGAAAAAATCCTCCTGTCTTGGTTTGCCGACGACCGTAGCCGGATAGATCGCGTCTTTACGGTGATAAACAGCCTTTGCCGTAAATACGGGATAGTCATGCTGCAGCGAATAGTAGCCGTAGTGATCGCCAAACGGACCTTCCGGTTTTCGCACTTTCGGCTCAACGATTCCGCAAATCGCGAATTCCGATTCGGCCACCAGCCGATGACCGCCTTTATGCGGATTCTTAATTGTTTCGATCTTACCGTCGGCAATCAATGAAGCCAGTATTAGTTCAGGTACATCTTCTGGCAAAGGGGCGATTGCGGCAAGTATCATCGCAGGAGAACCGCCAAGAAATGCAGTAACTGGAATTGACTTAGCCTGTTGCTCGGCTTCGAAGTAGTGAAAGCCTCCGCCTTTGCCAATTTGCCAATGCATGCCAGTCGTTGTGGGATCAAAACGCTGCATGCGATAGATTCCAAGATTGTGCTTTCCGGTTGTTGGGCTTTCGGTGTATACAAGCGGCAGCGTATTAAAATGGCCGCCGTCCTCAGGCCATAGCTGCAAGAATGGAATCGACTCGAGATCGACTGGTGTTTGGCGGCATTCCAAAACCGGAGCTTTTCTGACCGACCGCGTTCCCAATTTCAGGGCCGAAAGCCCAAGGTCCCGATACTTCCAGAGCCCTTTCGGTTTAGGCGGGAGCAATTGATCTATCACTTCTACCGCGCGCCGTACGAATTCAAGCGGTCGGCGGCCAAAGGCAAGTTCGATTCGTTTCACGGAACCGAACATATTCGTAATTACGGGAAAAGTCGATCCTTTTACGTTGGTAAAAAACAGCGCCTTGCCTTGGTTCTCGATGGTCCGCCGGTGAATTTCAGCGATCTCAAGATACGGGTCAACTTGCGCTGATATCTCTGCCAGTTCATTTTCCTTTCGCAGAATTTCGATGAATGATCGGAGATTTTTATGCATAAATGGACCGGGCGCGCTAATGGATACTTAAAGTAACTACTTAAAAGTCGGGTCTCCGACACTTAAAGAATAACTTTAAGTCGTGGCCCCTGGAGCCTATTTATAGTCGTAAAAGCCCTTTCCGCTCTTGCGGCCTAGCCACCCGGCATCCACATACTTCTTTAGCATGGGGCAGGGGCGATATTTCGGATCGCCGATCCCATCGTGTAATACGTTTAGTATTGCGAGGCAAACATCTAACCCGATAAAGTCTGCAAGCGTCAGCGGGCCCATCGGGTGATTCATACCCAGTTTCATTATCTCGTCAATCGCCTCTTTCGTCGCAACCCCTTCGTTAAGGGCGAATATTGCCTCGTTTATCATAGGCATCAGGACGCGGTTCGAAACAAATCCGGGATAGTCGTTGCATTCCACCGGAACCTTCCCAAGCCGTTCCGAAAACGATCTTACTTTTGCGTAAGTCTCATCGCTGGTTGCAATTCCGCGGATAACCTCAACCAGTTTCATAAGTGGAACCGGGTTAAAGAAATGCATCCCGATGACTTTATCAGGACGTTTGGTGACTGCAGCGATCTTTGTGATCGAGATCGATGAGGTGTTCGATGAGAGAATTGTGTCGGTCGGCGTTATCGAATCAAGCTTTTCGAATATCTGCTTTTTGACGTCGAAATTTTCCGTCGCTGCTTCGACGATCAATGAGCAGTCTTTCAGGGCGTCAAGAGACGTCGTCATCTTTATCCGCCCGAGCACCTCGGCCTTCTGGTCCTGTGTCATCGTCTCTTTTTTCACGAATCGATCAAGGCTTTTGCCGATGTTCTGGATTCCCTTTTCTACGAACTCAGCGTTGATATCGCACATCACCACGTCAAAACCCGAACCGGCGGCCGTTTGAGTGATGCCGTTGCCCATCGTTCCGGCTCCAATCACTCCGATTAATTCATTCATTAGACAGGTTCCTTAAATTATTGGTACGAATAGAAAGTAAGAATTTATCGAAATTCCGGGTTCAAGACAAATAGGCGGCGGTCAGCAGCGTCATAACGGTTGTGCTTCATGAGTGCGTCCTTTAAGGAGAAGCCGTAAACCCAGCGGGCCGGTAACTAAACCGAGCGGAAAAAAGCTGCAAAAAACGAAAATAGTCAAAATGGTAGACTGTCCGGCTATTGCCAAGGCGGCGGCACCGACCACACCCAAGAGTGAAACAACACTTGCGGCAAGGAGCCTAAAGCCTGCCTTTTCCGAGAAGAGTGAATACGATGCAGACAACGTGAGCACGGGAAAAATAACAAAAAGGACTCCCAAAAGAAGCAAAACAATGCTAATACCCGAAAATAGCTCACCCGTTGTGGTCCTTGCTTCGGCTGATCCTCCCCAAACCAGTATCAGTAGCAAGGCGGCAGTCAGAATTATTGCAACTCCCTGCAAAACCCCCTGAACGAGGAGCAATACACCTAAAACCTTTCCACTCATATCCGAATTGCCTTGTCTTCGCACCTCTACGGTCGATTTTTCCGACACGAGATACCGCTAATCCCTTTCGACCGCCATCGCAACCGAATTGCCACCGCCAAGGCAAAGTGCCGCGATACCCTTCTTAGCGTTCCGCCGCTTCATTTCGTAAAGCAGTGTCGTAAGGACACGGCCGCCGGAGTTGCCAATCGCGTGGCCGAGTGCGACGGCACCGCCGTTTACGTTTACTTTGTCCAGCTCAAGGCCGAGCTCCATCATCACGCCGAGAGCCTGAACGGAAAATGCTTCGTTCAATTCGAACAGATCAACTTCCTCCATTTTCCAACCGGCTTTTTTGAGCACGTTTAGAACGCCCTGGACCGGAGCCATCATAATAAGTTTCGGCTCGATCCCAGATGTTGCCGAAGCTACGACGCGGCCCAGTGGTTCAATACCAAGCTCTTTTGCCTTTTCTGCAGTCGTCACGACCAAAGCCGATGCGCCGTCGTTTACGCCCGGAGCGTTGCCCGCCGTAACCGTACCGCCATCTTTTTTAAATGCCGGCCGAAGTTTACCGAGGCTTTCGACCGTTGTATCAGGACGTACGGGCTCATCATAATCAAGCAATACAGGGTCGCCCTTCTTCTGCGGTATCTCGATCGCGATCAATTCATCCTTGAATCGACCGGCGGCCTGTGCCTCTGCGGCCTTCCGATGTGAATTGAACGCGAAATTGTCTTGCTCTTCGCGGGTTATCTCGTATTTCTCCGCAACGATCTCGCCGGTGTTGCCCATATGCCAATTCTCGAACGGGCACCACAATCCGTCGTGGATCATAAGGTCCGTTGCGGTCTGATTCCCCATACGGAATCCCTCGCGGGCGTTCTGCAGAGCGTACGGAATATTGGACATCGATTCCATTCCACCGGCGACGACTACTTCGGCGTCACCCAACTGGACGGCCTGCGAAGCTAACGCTACCGCCCGCAAACCCGATCCGCATACCATGTTGACGGTCAATGCCGAGACTTCCGCCGGAAGGTCGGCCTTGAGTGCTGCTTGCCGAGCTGGTGCCTGGCCAATGCCCGCTTGAACGACGCAGCCCATTATCACTTCGTCAACCTCGGCTGGATCCACACCGGCACGCTTAACCGCTTCCCTGATCGCGATCGCACCAAGCTCAGGTGCCGTAAAGCCTTTCAAAGCCCCCTGAAACTTGCCAGTCGGCGTCCTCGCCGCGCTTATGATAACTGCTTCCTTGATAGACATTTATTCCTCTTCCTTCCTGCTAACCTTTTCTAACGCAATTTCCATGACCGTTCGCGGCTCTTTTCTGTTGAAACGTTCGTATTCGATCCTAAAATCTTCCAAAAGGGGTAAATCAACAAGATCTTTTTCACGTCCCGCTGCTTTTTTGCCTGCGATAATATCCTGGAGGCTCGCGATATGAAAATTCTCAAGGACAATCATTCGCGACTCCGCCATTTCAAAACTATCAATTCCGTCTGGAGCAAAGATCGAAGGGTCTTCATTGATTTGTACAAAATCGACGCCTTGTAAGATTTGTTCTTTATCCTCATCTGATAGCTCAAAACCGATCTCTGTTAAAGCAAGGATCAATTTTCGGCAATTTTCGATCCCTTTTTTTGGGAATAGATCTACGTCCTGGGTTGTGGACGGATAGCCGAGCAAAATTGCACCGCTTTTTCCGATAAACATTAGTCGATTTCGTGTCTCGCAAATACTTCGACAACTTCGCGAGCCTGTTCCGGCTGGAAATATCCTTTACTCCGCATTTTCTGTCGGCTTAGTTAATTTGTAGCCCAAATATCTCGATACGTTTTCGTCAGCCCTTTTCCGGTAATCGCTCATTCTCTCGAATATTCGAACGGGTTCGTCATCTTCGATCGGTTTGTAGTTACGAAAAAATCCATATTTTATTCGACTATCCAAGCTTCTCTTTAGCTGCCGCCGACATTGTGCTCGAAAATCGTCCATACTTATATTTTGTCACTTTCCGAGAGATTTGACCACCAATCAGCCCTCGCCAATATCCTCATTCCAAACCCCGGGATTCGCGGCTATATAATCCCCCAGCATCTCGACGCATTCCTGCGAGTTCAGATCGATCACCTTAACGCCGTTTTCACGGAGCCATTCGACACCGCCTCCAAAATTTACCGATTCGCCTATAACAACAGTTCCGATTCCGAATTGCCGCACGAGCCCACTGCAATACCAACACGGTGCAAGCGTCGTTACCATAATCGTCTCGCGATAACTCCGCTGACGGCCGGCCTTTCGAAAAGCATCGGTTTCGCCGTGTATGGACGGGTCGTTTTCCTGCACGCGACGGTTGTGTCCGCGGCCGAGCAGATTACCTCCGCCATCAAATAGGGCAGCGCCAATCGGTATACCGCCTTCGGACAGGCCTATTCGGGCTTCTTCGATCGCGATCTCAAGCATTGACCGGTAGTTCATCATGAGCTTGATCTTAGTCGCACGTCCGCCCGTATGCTAATCTTTACGCTCATGTCACAGAATTTTCAGTCGGGTGATTTCCTGATTTTTCAGCTCGAAAGCGGGTATGGATTGTTGCGGGTTTTGGCGATCGAAGAACAACCGGATGACACGATCTGGCATTTGGCGGCGTACAGTGACCTCTTTCTCGACGTCGAAATGGCAGATGCCGCTTTGGATGGCAACGCAACATTATCGGTCAGCCGTCCGCATCTTGCGCTGACCAATCGAGCGTTCGAAAGCACGCAGGTTGCGCGAATGCGGAACGTTACTCTCGCACCGGTCGAACTCGTGGCCTTCGACAAATGGAAACAGGGCGAAGACCGCAAGATATCAGACCGCTCGGTGCGATTATTGCTTGGATTGCGGTGATTTCTGCGTGAGATTTCGTGTCGTTCTCTCCGTGACGCTCGCGGGGATAATGTCTTCGAAATTGGCCTCATCCAGTTGGGCCCGTTCCGTCGAGTTTTGTGCCGGAACATCTTCGATTCCTTTCGGCGTCATCTTCTCGAACTGCTTCTTCAGCATCCTCGTTCTAATGTAGGTCTGGATCTGCCAAGCGGTCATCGCGATCAAAAAACCGGCAACGACGTAAATTATCCAATGTGTTTCGGGGCGAAAGCCAAGTGTCGCATACAGCGTGATCGCAAGCGACAAGCTTACGACGGCAGTCATCAGGGCAAGATACGAATTTGCCTTTATGTGCTGCTCAGCAGGCGTTTCACTCTTCCTGACCTTTTCGAAGTCAGGCAGAAAAGTTCCGCATTTACGGCAATAGGTTTCGGGAGATTGATCGGGTTTTCCACACTTTGCACAAAACATACTTGTTCTAAGTTACGCACCGCCACCGGTTAATGTTCAGGCCGATCTACGCCGCTTTAATTCGGTCTCGATCAACTCCAGCTCTCGGCCGACCTGGCCGGCCGCCGAAGAATTCTCTTGCGCACGACGAATCAGATAGGGCATCGCATCCTTCACCGGTCCGTACGGCACGTATTTCGATACGTTGTAGTGATTCTTTGCAAGAACGTACGAGAGATTATCGCCCATCCCATAAAGCTGTGAGAAAAATATATTTGGATGATCGTGCGATATCCCGAGTTCCTGCATGCGCGCCGCTAAATACTGCGTGCTCTTTTCGTTATGAGTTGCATTGACAAATGCGACGTCATCTATATGGCTGAGGCAATAATCGACCGCGGCATTAAAAGCACGATCGGTCGCGGCCTTATCGGGATGGATCGGTGAAGCGTATCCAAGCTCTTGTGCTCGTTCGCGTTCCTTTTCCATATACGCTCCCCGAACAAGCTTTGCCCCGAGAATATATCCATCCTCGGTTGCCATTCTCCTTGACTCTTTTAAAAATTGGAGCCGGTCGCTGCGATACATTTGAAAAGTGTTAAAGACGATCGGCCGCACGGTGTTGTAGCGAGTCATCATTTCGGCGGCAAGACGGTCGATCGCGTCTTGGATCCATGAATCCTCGGCGTCTATGAATACCGGCTGGTCAAGATCGTGAGCTATTTCGCATATATCATTGACACGATGGTGAATACGCTCGCATTTCGCCTGGCCTTTGCCATCGAGTTTCTTCTTTTTGCTCATCCGTTCGAGCGTTCCAAGCGGAGCGATGCCGGTGACCTTGAAAACGGCGAACGGAATGCGGGGATCGTCTTTTGCGCGCTCGATGGTGCGAATTATCTCTTCTTTGGTCGCGTCAAATTCGGCTTCCGTATGTTTCCCTTCAACCGAATAATCGAGAATTGTCCCTATACCGGAATTCCCGAGTTCAGTGATGGCGCCCTCCGATTCCTCGATAGTTTCACCTCCGCAGAACTGCTCAAAAATGGTGCTTTTTATCAAACCTTCAACAGGCAGGCCAAGGGAAAGCGCAAACTGAGTTGCTCGCGTCCCTACCGCATTAAGAAATGGCGAATTCATCATCCGAAACAATCTGTACTTTTCTTTTAGCCTTGAATTCGATTTGTCGGCGAAAGCGGTTGCCGTATCTTGGAAGTTCAGCTTAAATTCGTTCATAAGAGGTGGATTTTAACCACAAAGGTACAAAAAGACAGAGTAAGCCAAAGAAAAATGTTTGTAAATTGTCTATCGGTTGGTTTTGATCTATCATTCTACTTTTTACAATGGGCTTTTAATCCTTTATATGAGCAAATCGCTACCGAAACGATCGGAAAATTATTCTGAGTGGTACAACGAAATTGTTAAACGTGCGGATCTCGCCGAAAACTCTGCTGTTCGCGGCTGTATGGTAATTAAACCTTACGGATTCGCGATCTGGGAAAAGATGCAGCGCGCATTGGATGATATGTTCAAGGCGACCGGGCACCAAAACGCATATTTTCCGCTATTCGTCCCAAAATCGTTTCTTGAAAAGGAAGAAGAGCATGCCGAAGGCTTTGCCAAGGAATGCGCGGTTGTAACCCATTATCGATTGATGTCGGATGGCGACGGCGGATTGATGGTCGACCCAAACGCGAAGCTCGAAGAAGAGCTGATCATACGCCCAACGTCAGAAACCGTGATCTGGAACGCTTACAAAGGATGGATCCAGTCGTGGCGTGACCTTCCGATACTTGTGAACCAATGGGCCAACGTCGTGCGCTGGGAGATGCGCACCAGGATATTCCTCCGAACGGCTGAATTTTTATGGCAGGAAGGCCATACGGCGCACGCCACTGAACAGGAAGCGATAGAGGAAACCGAACAAATGCTTGGTGTATATGCTGATTTTGCGGAAAACTGGATGGCGGTCCCGGTTCTCCAAGGGGTAAAGACGCCGAGCGAGCGTTTCGCAGGTGCAGTCGAAACATACTGCATCGAGGGTCTAATGCAGGACGGTAAGGCGCTTCAGTGCGGTACGTCACATTTTCTCGGCCAAAATTTTGCGAAATCGTTTGATGTAAAATTCGTAAACAAAGAAAACCAGCTAGAGTTCGCATGGGCAACCAGCTGGGGCGTTTCGACTCGTTTGATGGGCGCTCTGATCATGGCCCACTCGGACGATAACGGGCTCGTTCTACCGCCGAAACTTGCACCAATTCAGGTCGTCATCGTACCGATCCACAAGACGCCCGAAGACCTGGCGAAGATCAGTGAAATGGTGAATCCGGTATGCGAGGAACTAAAGGCCGCCGGAATTAGCGTGAAATACGACGACAGTGACAACCAGCGTTCCGGATGGAAGTTTGCCGAATACGAGCTTCGAGGCGTGCCGATACGTCTCGGGATAGGAATGCGCGATCTCGAGGGTGGCACGGTCGAAGTTGCCCGGCGTGACACTTTGACGAAAGAATCACATCCGCTTGAAGGCATCGTGAAGCATATAAACGGCCTGCTCGAAGAGATTCAGGAGAGTATCTACAACAAGGCGATGAACTTTCGCGAGGAAAACACGTTCAGCGTCGATACATGGGATGAATTCAAGACCCAGATCGAACGAGGCGGCTTCATTATGGCCCACTGGGACGGCACCCCCGAGACCGAAGAGAAGATCAAGGAGGAGACAAAAGCGACTATCCGATGCATTCCTTTGAACTCGATCGAACAGACAGGGAAATGCGTTTATTCCGGTAAGGAATCGGCAAAACGCGTTGTTTTCGCGCGGGCATACTAGCGATTGTGGCCGTATGGTGACGCGTCGTTCCATTTCGGAAAGGAGTGTCGCACTCGGGCTTATGAACCTTAATGTCACCGAAATGAAAGTGTATGTACCGGCAAAGAACTTCGCCCTTTCAATAGAGTTTTACCGGGAGCTGGGATTCGAACTAACGGAAGCGTGGGCCGGGAGTTTCGATTGCCGGCTCGGACCGACCGTGTTTCGTTTGCAGAATTACTTTGTACCAGATTGGGCGAACAACTTTATGATGCAGTTCCAGGTCGACGACGCCTGCGCGTGGTATGACCATGTAAAACCCATCATTGGTTCAGGAAAATTCGCTCCCGCACGTATATCCGCACCGGAAAACGTAGGCGACTCGTTGATCACCCACATTGTCGATCCTTCGGGCGTTTTGCTGATCTTCATTCAATAATACGCTCTAAACTCCAACAAACCGAAGAATGATTCCGCACCCACAAATGTTTATTCACACCTTTTCTTCACACGAACCTTTGAATTTTACGCAATAACTGATCGATAGCACGTCACAGTGTTAGACCCTTAAAATGCCATGTGGTGTCTGGTTTCGGCCAGTGAGTTCCAAATAGAGTTTTGAGAGTTGTTGGAGTTCAGTGAGAGACAGACGTTTTATCAATAGAGTGACAGTGCTATAGGCCTTCCGCCCGTGGTAGGCCTTGATGTGTGCACGAAACACGAGAAAAGAACTCTCACCTGACACGAACGAGGGCAGTCACCGCGCCGTGCGTCCGCCGCGATGCAAATCTTACAAGGAGTATTGGAATGCAAAGAGATAAGAACCGAAAGCTGCTTATCCTAGAAGGGAACGGTCCATCTGACGACCGACGGCTCGGCGCCCGGATGGATAGAACAAAGGCAATGAACGCCGTTACCGCGGCCGGTGCGAAGGTCCGGCACGATAGCGGCGGGCGTTTTATCGTGATCGAGGCCACAAAAGCTGTTGAAGCGGAGCTAAGCAAAACTCTGCCCGAGGCCAGAATTGTAGACGTTGATTATGATCTGGGCGACTCTATCGCCGATCTCGATTCGACTGAATCGCTGTTTCTTGAGGCCCTAAAGATACGTTCGTCAAAAAGTTATCGTGATGCCAAGGCCCGCAGAGTACCCGGTGAATCGCCGGAGGAGAAGCTGCTTGTTTCGGGTGGTTCATGCGTAAGGGAGGAATACTAATATGGCAAACGAACGCATGATCAATTCAGTGTCAGTTGGGGTCGTATACGTTGCCTCACCCGGAGACTTCGAGATATCCAACGCGGAAAAGGCCCATATCCTTGCCGAGGTCCAGGAAGGGCTCGATGCTCTGGCCGCTAACGAACCGAACTCCAATCTTTCGTGGTCGTATTCGACACTTAGTGTAAATCTACCGAGCTTTACGCCTTGGGAAGGCGCAAACTGGCCCGGGCTATCCGAACCATTCTATCGATCCATTGACGATGCCCTTTGGAGCGGCACAAACCAGAAGATCTACTTCTTTAGAGGAAGCGAATACATTCGGGTGGATCCAGCAAACGGATGGCAAGCGGATCCCAATTATCCCAAGCCGATCGCAGGCAACTGGCCAGGGTTTCCTGCAAATTTTGCAACCGGTATTAACGCAGCATTATGGAGCGATACGAATCAACGTATCTATTTCTTCAAAGGCAGCGAATATATTCGGGTGAACCCCAATGCTGGCTGGGCCGTTGAAGCCGGCTACCCTAAACCAATCGCAGGAAACTGGCCCGGATTCCCTGCCGACTTTGCGGCCGGAGTTGACGCTGCATTATGGAGCGACACGAATCAACGGATCTACTTCTTCAAAGGAGAACAGTACATTCGGGTCAACCCGAATGCGGGCTGGAACGTTGAAGCTGGCTATCCTAAGCCGATTGTCGGCAATTGGCCCGGTTTCCCTGACGATTTTGCGGAAGGGGTCGATGGAGCATTGTGGAGCGATCCAAATCAAAGGATATATTTCTTTAAGAAGAATCGCTTCTACAATCAATATATTCGCGTTAACCCGAATGCCGGCTGGAACGTCGAGGACGGATATCCAAAACCAGTGGGTCTTGGATGGAATGCAGAGGACAAGTGGCGAGACCCGGCACTGACTCAGCTCGGCTTTCCAACGGGAGGTGATGGCATTTCACAGCTGACTGAGTTCTTCCAAAACGCCGTTTCAGCGCAGTTCGGATACATAGTCTTTTTCACTAAGATGCCAACCGCCTGGTTCGCCTACGCCGGTGGTTTACGCGTAGTTATGCGGCGCACAAGTGGTTCGTTCGAAACGTGGACGTCCATCGACAGTGTATTCGGCCATGAAACGGGTCATATATTTGGCGCGCCGGATGAGTATGCTTCGTCGAACTGTGTGTGCACCAGCTCCCATGGCCGGTTCATTAAGGAGCTGAACGGAAACTGCGACAATTGTGCTGTCACGCCAGTCAGCTGCCTCATGAAAAACAACACACTCGCCAGCCTGTGCGCTTTCACACCGGCTCATATTGGGTGGAAGGCATTCCTTGAAAAGATCGATGGCGGCCTTCATAGTTTCAAGAACAATAAGATCTACATGTTCTCGAAAGAATACTATGTGCGCTATAGTACGGACTTTGTGCTTGATCCAGACTATCCTAAACCGATCGCGGGCAACTGGCCGGGATTTCCGGCCAACTTTGCAAGCGGGATCGACGCATCTGTATGGGCCGAAAAAAACCAACGGATATACTTCTTCAAGGGCAGCGAGTACATTCGCGTGAACCCCGATGCCGGTTGGGCCGTCGAAGCCGGCTACCCTAAACCAATTGCAGGAAACTGGCCCGGCTTCCCTGCCAATTTCGCAGCCGGTGTCGATGCGGCTCTCGGGAGCAAACCAAACGCGAGGATATACTTTTTCAAAGGAAATCAGTATATACGTGTCGACCCGAACAACGGATGGATAGTAGAACCTGGCTATCCAAAGCCGATCGCCGGCAATTGGCCCGGCTTCCCAGCCGATTTTGCAGCCGGAGTCGATACGGCTGAATGGGCTGATTTCAATCAAAGAATCTACTTTTTCAAGGGAACCCGTTATATTCGGGTAAATCCTGCTAACGGCTGGAGCGTAGACGGTGGATATCCGAGGGATATTAACGTCAATTGGAGGTTTGCGTTCCCAACAGGCTAATCGAGAAGCCGGCAGTTGCTGGCTCTCACTTTTTCGGCCCGGTCCTGCTCATTGAACGCGGAACCGGGTCGATCCTCAGATCTTAAG
>JBAUGL010000046.1:0-74400 GCA_049679665.1 Pyrinomonadaceae bacterium
CAAGTGATCATATCTCTTGTCCCGTGTCATTTTTAGTTCGCGAAAATGTTCAACTTTCTGTGATCTCGCCTTTCGACTTGCTCATCTGCGGTGCGGCGGATGCCGTCGGCAACGCGATTCCGACGGCTCCGGCATTCGTTACCGGCTCGTCATCGGCCGATTCGTCCGTTAACTCGCTGACGATCATCTTACCCGCTTGTTTAGTAAATGTAAGTATCTCACGTTCAACATCAAAATCGATAGATACGAAATCTCCGGTTTCGACTTGGCCCGTGGCCACAAGATTCGAAAGCGGATACACCAGGAACCGCTCGATCGAACGTTTTAGGTGACGAGCGCCGTACTTTAGATCGATGCCTTCGCCGAGCAAATACTCTTTAGCTTCATCGGAACATTCAAATATGAATTTTGTTCCCGCTGACTCAGTTATTCGGTCCTGCACTGACCTAAGCTCGATATCGAGGATAGCACGAAGATGGTGTTCTTTCAGGCTGCGGAAAACCACGACCTTGTCGATGCGGTTCATAAATTCCGGCGAGAACTTACGTTTTGCGGCTTCCAAGGCGGTACGATAGATCTTTGTATCTATCTCATTGTCATCGCGGGTCTTATCGGCCTTCGACGGCGCAAAACCGATTCCGCCTGAGATCATATCCGACATTTCGCGGGCACCTAAGTTCGACGTCATAATTACGACAGTCTTCGAGAAATCTACTCGGCGGTTGTCCCCTAGTGTGAGCGTCGCCTTATCAAGGATCCCGAGGAGGAGTTGCCACAACGAATCGGACGCCTTCTCTATCTCGTCGAACAGAACAAACGTCAATTTAGTGTCATCCGTGTGCGCTTTATCCAGATTCTCCTGCGTCAGCATCGGTGACGTCTCCCGATGTCCGAGGTATCCGGGAGGTGACCCGATCAACTTAGCGATCTCGTGCGAATGTTGAAATTCGGCGCAGTCGATCTTTACTACCGCGTGGGGCTCGCCAAAAAGGACCTCCGCCGCGGCTTCGACAACACGTGTTTTACCTGAACCGGTCGGTCCCAGGAATAACATTGTACCAAGCGGTCTTGTCGGGTTATTCAATCCGGCGAGATATATCTGAAAAAGCCCGCTTACCCGCCGAACAGCTCTCTCCTGTCCAACGATCAGGCTTGATAATTTGTCTTCAAACTCTTTGGCTCGGGGACTCTTGCGATCCGGGTCAAGCAGAATACCCTTCTCCACAGATTCTTTTTTCTTTGCCATTTCGTTTCTCATCGTGTCTTCTCCTGAGTGAAACACAAGTGCATTTCGTGTTCACACTAACCGAATGACGCATTTTCAAATCCAGATTTGCAGTAGACTTTCACGGCAAATCTGTCGTGACTAAAGATGATTTCAAAAGATTTTTCGTTGGCTGGACTTTATGATCTTGGATGACCGGTCCAGAAGGGTGCAAGGCCAATCCTATCCGGTTTGACCTACGATATGTGTAACACAAATTTAAGAGCGTATGCAAGACAAAAAGCGGTCAACTCCGGTGATTGGCCTCATGCGGCCATTTTTGGTTGTCGCTACCGGTTTGACGCTACTCGTAATAGTCCATTCCTAAGTGGGTGATAAGTTCCTCGCCCTTCAGATAGCGAAGTGTGTTCTTGAGCTTTTTATGCTGAATAAAGATATCGTGCTCCGGGTACAGTCCGGGTGCGGTCTGAGGCGCTTTGAAGTAGAACGACAACCATTCCTGTATGCCCTTTAGCCTGGAACGCTGGGCAAGATCGAGGAACAGTGCCAGATCAAGAACGAGAGGCGCAGCCAGGATCGAATCTCGGCAGAGAAAATCGATTTTTATCTGCATCTTGTAACCAAGCCAGCCAAATATATCGATGTTATCCCAGCCTTCCTTATTGTCGCCGCGCGGCGGGTAATAATTTATTCGGACAACATGTGAAAAGCCGGCGTATAGGTCCGGATAGACTTCCGGCTGCAGAATGTGCTCCAAAACGGAGAGCTTCGATTCTTCTTTTGTCTTGAAACTCTCCGGGTCGTCGAGCACTTCACCGTCGCGGTTACCTAGAATGTTTGTCGAGTACCAACCTTCTAACCCAAGCATTCTCGATTTCAATCCCGGAGCGATGATCGTTTTCATCATGGTTTGCCCGGTTTTAAAATCCTTGCCGCAGATCGGCACACCGACGTCCTCGGCTAGCTTGATAAGCGCAGGTATATCAACGGTCAGGTTCGGGGCGCCATTCGCGAACGGTGCGCCAGACTTTAGCGCTGCATAAGCGTATAGCATCGATGGTGCAATCCGATCGTCATTATCATACATCGCCCTCTCAAAACCTTCGAGCGTTTGATGGACCTCTGATACTTCGAGGTATATCTCGGTCGATGCCGCCCAGACCATAACTAGCCGCGTACAATCATTTTCGGACTTGAACCTCGCGATGTCTGCGATTAGCTGTTCGGCAAGATCCATCTTGTTCTTGCCGGTCTTAACATTCTCACCTTGAAGCCGCTTCACGAACTTCTGCTCAAACACGGCAGGCATCGGTTTTAGCGACGAGAGTTGTTCTGAAACCTGGTTCAGAAGATCCTTTTCGAGCACTCCGGCTTTCATTGCCGCTTCAAACGCATTGTCATGAAAAATATCCCATGCACCAAATACGATATCGCCGAGATCCGCCAGACCAACAAAGTCCTTTATCTTCGGGCTGCGATTTTCGGTCCGCTTGCCAAGCCGAATCGTTCCCATTTGGGTCAGGCTGCCGAACGGCTGCGAGATCCCTCGTTTTATCGCTTCTACACCCGCAACGAACGTCGTACTCACTGCGCCGAGTCCGACTAGCAATATACCGAGTTTTCCTTCTGCGGGGGCAATTGTGATACCCTTTTCTGCCATTTATTTCCTCCGATCTGCGGGTGCCCACATACGCCTATTTACGGATCTGAAAAGTTCATCACGAGTGGCTAATTTATGTGGAATAATGATGATAGCTTTACGAAAATGTTAAGGCAAACTGCGTCTAGGGATACTCCCGAGCCGGACACAGAAGTCACGACCGGATAGAGAGATTGCGATGCTTGACTGGATATATACTTGAAAGTAAACTTTTAACGATGTCTTAGCTTGATTACTGAGATCAAATTGGGGCTGTCCCACTCACGCCTAAGGTTATTTACGATCAAAATCAATAGACCGCCATTATGAAATTCTTTGCCCTTAAATCAAGCATATTCACAATATTCGTGTTCGCACTTTGTAGTTCCGTTGCGTTTGCGCAGAATAGCACCGAGATCAACCGATCTGAGGTATTCGTTGGCTATTCGTTCTTCAACTCCGGCCTTTTTAATAATGACGAGGCGGTGGCCTTCAGCGTTGAAAAACGCGGATCGGCCCACGGGATCAATGCGTCCTACGCGAGAAATTTCCATCGTTATATTGGGGCAAAGGTCGACTACTCTTATCACCGCGGCGACGTTAAGCCGACTGGCCCGAACGGGACGGACGGCGCAGGTATCGAAATGCACCAGCTTGTTGCGGGCATCCAATTGAAAGAAAACAAGAAAAACGGTTGGCGGTTCAAACCATTTGGGCATGCCATGATCGGCGTCGGCAGTCAAACGATCGATTTTAGAAATCTTCCCGGATGCGTGAATTGTAAAAGGAGTTCGACAGGTTTTGCAACGGTGCTTGGCGCGGGTGTCGACCTGGAAGTTAACGAACATATAGACGTCCGCGTCATACAATTCGATTACAACACATTTTCCCGGAACGCACAGAACGACGCCTTCTTTGGCACGATTCCGGGACGTACCGAGAAAAACGCCAGAATTTCGATCGGCGTGGTCTTCCACTAGAGTTTTGACAGTCGTTCGATCGTGCTCCGGAAAAATCAGGCGGGCGATGCGGTTGGACTTTCCGACCGATATAATCTGAAGTCGATCTCTTTAAAAATATTATCTCGGTGCTCGATCTCGACGAGGAGTTCCTCATTCATATTGCCGGTATCGAGCATTTTCGCGAGCAGGTCAAATCGGTGGATGTGCGATTGAAACCGGCGTGACGAGTATTCAACGGTCGTTTCCTGATATATCTGAAATGCCCAATCGCTTGACTGCGCCAACAAGAGTTCACGGGCCAGCTGGTTTAGAATGCGGGCCTCGACTTCCGTTGGTTCCGTGAAGTGGTCTGCAAATTCCGTCATCTTCCGTTCAGCATCATGCTGGTACGGGTACATCCACGAGTTCTTTTCGTTCAGCCACACTTTGAAGTATCCTTTCTCGCCCCACGATGACGAAGTGGGTTTCTGTATTTGAATTGGAATTCCCGAATCTAAAAAATCTCCCGGGGTCACGGCAGCAATTTCATCCTGATCAAAGTGAAGTTTGCGGAAGAAGAAGTCTATGAACTGCGGCCCCTCAAACCACCAATGACCGTAGAGTTCCGCATCATACGGCGAAACAACGAGCGGCGGATGCCCGTCGAATGTCTCCCGCAACACGTGGGCCTGTTTTATACGTTCACCAATGAAGTGGGCGGCATTCTCGGCGGCTTTATCACGGGCCAGCGATGGAATGTAAGGCTTCTTTTGATTTTGCGGAACGTTTCGCCCCGTAATTCGATGATACTTCAGTCCCAAGTGTCGACGATTACCGTCTTCGTGAAGGTGCGGCCGCAGATATTCGATCGGCTGATCCCAGCCGATATCACGATAAAATTCTCTATAGACATCGTTGCCCGGATAACCAATTTCGGCGCTCCAAACCTGTTGGCTCGTCTCCACGTCCCGGGCAAAAACGGCGACGCCATTCGCAAATACAACGGGGGCGTGTACGCCATATCGCGGGCGCGGATCACCATATAGTATCGCGTGCGTGTCACTTATAAAGTACTCAATACCGTGGTCTTTCAACAGGGATTCGACGCCCGGTTCGTAGGCGCATTCGGGCAGCCAAATACCTCTCGGCACCGTTCCGAAATGCTTTTTGTAGTTTTCGACAGCGATCGTGATCTGGGCGCGCCGCGCTTCGGGCGTTGAGATCAGCGGAAGAAACCCGTGCGTCGCTCCGCAGGTGATGATCTCCAGTACGCCTTCTTCCTGCAATTCGCGAAATGCGTTGATCAGATTACGGCCATAGCGATTGTTCCAAAGATCTAGTGAAGCGTTCAGGTTTTCCACGTACATTGAAGCGGCTTCCACGAAATGAGGTGCTTCCCGCTCTGTCCTGTCAAGCTCTTTCGTTGCCAGCTCGATTATGTTCTCGAGGTGCCGCGTATACCGTTCCTCAAGCATTTTATCTGCAAGCATTTCGCACAACGGCGGTGATACGTTCATCGCCGCACGCGGCTTAGCGCCCGCCTCATGCAGGTTCTGAAAAATGAAGATCAGCGGAAGATAGACCTCCGTGATGGCTTCGAACAGCCAATCTTCTTCTAAAAATTCGGGGTATTCGGGGTGCCTGACAAATGGCAGGTGGGCGTGGAGGATAAGGCTGAAATATCCAACCGGCATATAGTATTCGAACGCGGTGTACGCGGCGGCCCGATCATGTGATCAAGCCGCCGCATATCTTCCCGATCTATTGAAAATTAGACGAGCTCAACGGTTCAAAACTTCCGGGCGATGTCAACTCGCGGCCTTTGCGACGAAGCCGACGAGGGAAGTTGATCAAACTCGCGCCGAAAACCGCCGACCCAAACTCTTCTTCATCCTCTTCGGCGTCATCGCTCTCAAGTCCAAAATGGTCTTGAAGAGCCGCGAATGCGTTAGGGCCGCCGAGCATTTCAGTATTCGCATCCAGAATGGCGAATAACGCGGGGCTTATACTCCAGCGGAGCGTTTCAAGCGAGACTCCGGCCGCTAGGGCGAACAAGGCGTAACGAAGGTCCTCCTGACTTATGCCTTCGAACGTGGTCCCGGGCTTGCCAAGGAACTGCGCAAAAGCCGATTTCGTTGAATGCTCACTCGATTCCCAATCGTCCCCGGCAAGAGCAACATCAAACGCGTCCTGCTTGAAGCCTGAAACGTCGAGCACCTGAGCAAACCGGTCTGAAGTCACGGTCCAATCCGCGTCCGAAGCGGTCCTGGGACTAGGCGTCTTTCGGGGGGTGGCGACCGTATTCGAATACATTATCCGGAAATAGGGCCGGTTCGGAGCATAAAAACCGATCTCAGCACAATATTCGTTGTTTGCGTCGACATGAAACCACCATGTACCTTCCGTATCAACGGTATGGATCTCTTCGGTGCCTCGCGACATATTCTTCATCTTTACTACAAGTGAATAGCTGCCGGAATCGCCGCCGAATGCTCGATTCAGAACCTGGAACGGATTGTTCTTTATCGACCAATAAAAATAAAGACTGTTCGGTGACTGCATCTGAAGTCTTGCGCGGTTCTCCTTCTCCAATTCTGGCAGTTTCGGAAAAGCGAGTTCCTTAAAGATCGGCGACATTTCCACATCGACTTCTTCTGCGGGTACCGACGCAACTTCAGCCGCCATCGGTTTGGCTTCCGCGGGCTTGATCACTTCGCCTGAGGAAATTACCGAATCTATATCAAATACGTATTCTTTCGACTCAGTGGCCGCACTGGTAGTGTTAAGATTGCTCATATAAATATCGAAATCTGAAATAAATTGAGATTATGCGGTGTTTCGGTAGAAGTTACAAGTTGGGCCTGCTCGAAAGGACCGCCAATAGTCTGAAATTATTTTCGACCTTTGACTGATTTGAGCTTTACTTCCACTCGCCCAAGCGAGCTGTTTATCTGTGCGCGAACAGGGATCCTTTTCTTATCGTCGGTTATCCAGATCAACATACTCCCTTCCTGTTCGATAAACCGGTCCGGCCCGAATACGTTCGGCTCTAGCCGATAACACCAAACCGTACCGATGGAGGTCTTCAATCGTTCGCGGGCAGCAACCTTCACGGGGATCCGATAAACCAGTCCGGAATCACTGACCCAAAAATCAAACGACTTCCCGACGGCGAGCGGCAGCATCCTGAGGGCATAGATCCCCGATATGATGTCGTGAGTATGGTCCTTTATCATCGAGGCGATCTTGCGTGGTGGACGCATCGGCTCCTTTGGGTCCGTTTCGATATAGGTCACACGCTTCTGGCCGTAATCAAATATCGCCTCGCTGTCACGGACACGATCCTTTTGAACATCGTGCTTTGTAGTCTTCAATGCCCGAAAAGATTGGCCGTCAACGGTCGACGCTACCAGCTGCAGAAAGCTGAAACGAAAAAGCTTAAGAAGCGTTCCTTTCGATTTAGCTTCAGCCGTCAGCAAATAGTCATTCGAATGGGGAACGTCGGTAACGCTGAGCTTAAGCTCCGCAACGGAGAGTCCGCGAATGATCTTGCTCAACTTACCTTCGTAGGTAAGCACCTCGCCGCCCGAAAATGGGATCTCAGCCCTCGAATAGACACTGTCGCCGCCGCCGTTTGACTGGCCGGAGGCCGCAGCGGCACATAATGCCAAGGCAAGAACTATCGATCGAATTTCGCGGATTGTTCGCATATAAAGTGCCCACCAAAAATATTGCCGGCAGGCGCGCTATTTGACTGATTAAACTCGATTATATCTCAAATTCGTAATGCCGTCTCCCCAAATCTTCCCGATTCTGCATTCGACAGCCGTGCCTGGACAGCACGAAAAGCCGTTTCTACGTCGGAATCCATGCATATCCACTTTGAGCAGGTGCGCCTGTGGCAATCGACCCGGCAGGCAATGTCGGTCCTTTCGACGCAAATGTCGCGTGGATCCAGGCTGCCGTTTCGCCACCATTCAGTCGGCCCAAAAAGACCCACAATTGGTGCGCCGGCTGCGATAGCGATGTGTGTCGGACCCGTGTCACCGCCAACATAGACTGTCGCCCGTTTGGCCAATTCATAGAACCCTTTCAAGCTTGGCTCGGCCAAAAGTAATTTGCCCGACCCGCTCGCAGCCTGAACGCGTCCCGCAAGTTCATTTTCGTTTGGGCCGGTCACCACCACCGATGTTATCCCGGCATCATCCCAGAGCCTGTCCGCCAGTTGGCCAAACTTCTCGGCATGCCAAAGCTTTGTTACCCAACCGCCGGCCGGGTTCAGCACAGCGAACCTCTCGCCAGCATTCTTTAAAATTCCCAGGGCCTCTCGGCGGTGCTCACCTGTTGTGTACAAAGGAAAGTCGAACGTGGACCCAGGCACGCTTATTCCCAATGCCTGCTCCGCAAGCATCAGATTTTTTCGGACAATATGCGTCTTTTCCGGAATTTTTACAGTGTCCGTGAGGAAGATCCTGCTTGATGGTTCTCGAAGATTCTTGCGCGAGAAACCCCAGCGCCGCGTCGCACCCGAAAGTTTCCCGATCACAGAAGACTTCAGCAAACCTTGAAAATCTAGTGACACATCAAACCGCTCCCCCCGAAGCGACACGACTTGACCAACGACGACATTCTTTATTTCTTCGACCGCTTTCGCGCCTCGAAGTGCTCGAGTGTCAACCTCGATAAGCTTGTCGATCATGGGGTTTCCCCGAAGTATTTCGGCAGATCGCCGTTCAGCAACCCATGCGATCTTAGCGTCGGGATTGGCACCGCGGATCCCCGATAATGCGGGCAGTGTGTGCACAATGTCGCCTATGCTGCCGAGTTTGATGATGAGAATGTTCATACACCGATGTATTATTTTATCGGGACGTTAGCGAAGGTACAAGCGAAACGTCCACAACGTGCGATGCTTATTCCGACTGAATATTTGCAACCTTACGCACAGTCCAAACGTGAAAGACGGTATTGCTGTTTCGTGATAGAATAATCGTTTGTTGATCGGCGTTTAGTACCGCCATCCGAACGGAATATTAGAAAGCAGTAGTCTCAAATCGTGATCACTAAGCTCAATCTAGCAAGCAGACCTTTCCGGAACCGAAATCTGCCGTACATTCTTGCATTATTGCTGCTTGCCGGCAGCGTAGCCATGGCTGTTGTAAGCTTTGCACAGTGGCGAGAAACCGCTCGCCTGAATGAGATCGCCGAGAGTCAGGCGCGCGAGATGGATGCCGAGCTAACTCGATTGAAAGGAGAGGGTGAAAAGGTTCAGCAGCAGCTGTCACCGGATCAGCGGTCGCTTCTCGTCTCTGCCCACCGTCTTGTTGCGAATAAATCATTTGGCTGGTCCCGTCTGTTTGCCGACCTTGAAGCTGTCCTTCCCGGTGGTGTCAGCGCCTCACGTATAAGCGTCGATAACATCTTCAAGGATGGTGACCGCATCAAGGCGGAACTGGAGTTTAACGTTCTAAGCCGCAATTACCAGTCAGTTATGACAATGATCGAATCTATGAACAACTCAGGGTTGTTCCAGGCCGAGCTTCGCGGTCAAAACCTCCAGAAGAGCGAATCTGTTAGTTATTCCGAGTATTCATTAAGGCTGGTCTATACGCCCGCATACGGTTACGCCGCGGAACCTCAGGTCGACGTAGCTCAGGGCAGCCAGGGAGGTGACCAGTAAAATGAGCGATCCTCGAGACGAAAAAAAAGATCCGAACGTGCAGCCGCAAATACTGGTTAACGACTACGGCGCTGCGACTGATCCCGTTACGGTCGTCGCCGAACCCGACCGTACCGTTGTGCTTACAAAAGACGAGACTATTGTCATTGAAAAAGACCGCACGTTGGATGTCGTGCCAAAGGACAGGCCGCGAAAGGTGTATGCCGGGATGTGGGGCCGTACCGAGATCGCGACTGTTGCTTTCGCATCGCTTGCAGCGTTGTCCGTCTTACTGCTGTATCTTTTCTTCGTCAGGCCTTCCGCCGCCGAATTAGAAGAAACCCGGGCCAGACGCGATAAACTCGAATCGGAACTTATTTCGGCCCGATCAAAGTATGGTGATATTTCGAGCACCGAGAATCAGGTCGCCCGTCTGATTTCGAGTGTCGATGAATTCGAATCCAATAACCTCCCGATTTCCGCAACTGGCCGAACTAACCTCTATCAGAAGATTAACGGCCTGATCTCGGCTTACGGCCTTGTTAATACGACCGGCCCGGATTACGTTCCGTTGGAAACCGAAGACCAGAACCAGGGTCAGCAGTCTGACGAAGAACGAGGTCGTGCAAAGTATCGGAGCCTTTTCCCCGGCGTATATATCACGGCTACGCTGGAGGGGTCATACCAAAATCTCCGCCGCTTTATTCGCGAGATCGAGACGGGAAGTGAATTTGTGCTTGTAAGCGCCGTTGAACTCGAACCGTCCGACGCACAGGAAGAGAAAAAGTCGCGTCCCGAAGGGATCCCGCAAGCACCGGCCGTTACGGTCCCCGATCCGACCGATCCTGACGGATTCGGTGGCATCGGCGGTACCGGTCAGCTGGCTCAGCCTCGCGCTCGGGCTTCAAGAGGCAAGATGCACGGAGAAACGGTTAGCCTTCGCGTAGAAATGGCAGCCTATTTTCGGCGGCCAAATTATACGCCGCAAGTCCCGGAGGCAACGCAATGAAGAATCCGTTCGAAGGGAAATCTCCGGCTGAGAGGAACAAGATCATTGCGGCGGCGGTACTTGGCGTACTTGCCTTGTTCTCGCTCTATATGGCGTTCGGGCCGAGCACAGCCGGCAGTACCAGCGTCGTCGTAACTGCGACCCCGACGGTCACGCCGATTGCTTCGCCCGGCACTGCGGCTATTAATAATTTCGAGTTGCCGTCAGCGGAAGATCAATTGTTCGGTTATCAAACTACGCCGATCGCATATAGCCCCGGGAATATTTCCGCTCCGGATGCGGGCCGAAATATCTTTGCATTTTACGAGCCGCCGCCGCCGACACCGTTTAGTCCCACACCGTTTGTGAGCCCGACACCTACGCCGGCAACCCCGACGCCGGTCCCGCCGATGCTCATTGCGCTCGCGATGCCGCAGAGTGTTTACGAAGGTACAGGCGCCTTCCGGCTTGAAATTAGCGGCGATAAATTCTCTTCGGATGCGAAAGTTTATTTCAACCAGGTCGAGATTCCAACGACGTTCATAAGTCCCGAAAAACTCGCGGCGGAGATTCCGGCGAACCTCGTAACGGGTGAGGGGCCGCGCCAGGTCATCGTTCAAACGCCGGACGGGAAGCGATATTCAAATCAGCTGATCCTCACGGTCGAGGCTCGGCCGAAACCCGCTTTCAAATATATCGGGATGATCGGCCGGAAGCGATATAACAACGACACTGCATACTTCCTCGAAGCCGGGAAGCCGGTGTTTACCCATCGCCTGAACGATATCGTTGCTGGCAGATTCCGTCTATTAAGTATTTCAGCTGAAGAAACTGTATTCGAGGATGTCAATCTCGGCTTTAGACATTCCGTGCCTATGGAAAAGGCTTCGTTGACAGCGGCACCCGTAACCAATACCCGCGGCCGGCGGCCGAGCGGCGGAAATTACGTACCTTATAACCCGAATATACCGAACTATAATCCTCCTCAGCCCCAACCTCAGCCGCAAATACAGACACAGGACATTCCTGGAATACCGAATAATATTCCAAGATATACTCCGCCGTCTTCCAACAGGCCGCCGCCGACCGAAGACCCGACACAGAAAAAGGACGTTGACGACAACGAGGAAGACGATGAGCCTTGATTCCGAACGCCCGAGATCTGAAGACGGATTTTCGCTGATCTCCATAATGGCGGTAATGACGATCTTCGCGATCGCGCTACTTGCCGTTGCGCCGGCAGTTCAATTGGAAGTACAGCGCGAAAAGGAATTGGAAGCGATTCGCCGCGGTGAAGAGGTCGCCGAGGCCATCCGCCAATATGTCGAATTCTATCGCGGAGCCAAACTCCCCGATTCGATCGACGATCTACTTGACGGACTTCCCTACGGAACAAAGAAACGGCAGATTCTGCGGGCGGCGTCCGCCGTTGATCCGCTAAGTGAAGACGGTCGATGGCGACTTATAAAGGTTAACCCCGATGCCTTGGGAAATTTCGCGAGGCGCGTCCAAAAATACCACAACGGCTTACTGCCGACCAGTCCGAGCCAAGCGCTTGACCGCTACGCGATCGTCATTGTAAACACCGTCAACATGAACACCGACGACGACCTCGAGGAGGCGGATGACGGAGATTTCGAGACGGTAACCGACAACACTCCATTCATCGGCGTTGCGAGCCAAAGCCGCAGCCGTTCCGTATTAGCCTATTACGGCATCGAAAATCACTCAAAATGGGTTTTTACACCGCTATTCCGTGGTTCCGGTACGAATCGAATTGCTCCGCAAAGGCCGCGGCGCGGCGGAAATAATTCGAACTCACGTCCGTTTCCGCAATAGCTAGATGGCGGACTCCCTTTTTTCTTCCATTTGTTCCTGCGTTACGGCTTCCCTAGCCTGCTGAACGATAAGGGAATCCGGTGGAAATAATTCGATCTCCGAGTCATTCATGGCCTTCAGGATGGTGCTCGCCGCCTTATCGAAGACTTCAAGAGGACGATCCCGATCCGTATTGATCCAAAAGTTTACTGAAATGAGCACACCCTCAGAGATAAGGTCGGATACGAAAACCGTAGGTTCGGGGTCATCGATAACACCCGTCATCTGGACGAGAGCTGACGAGATCGTTTTCTTCGCCTTTTCTATATCAGAATCGTAAGCAACATTAAACTTCAGTGTCATTCGCCGCTTTGCGCCAGCGCCGCGGATCGTCACGGCTGACGAATACATATCGCCGTTAGGTATCAGAACGAGTTCGCCGTCATCCCGTCGCAGTGACGTTGCTCGGACGCCAATAAACTCGACCTTGCCCTGATCTTTCCCGACGAATATATAATCACCGATCTTGAAGGGCTGCTGCCACAATATCAGGACGCCCGACAGCAAATTGTTCAGAATGTCTTTTGTGGCGAATCCGACGACAAACGAAGTAAATCCAAGCCCTGCGATCAAATCGCCGAATGCAAAGGAAGGAATTATCACGGTAAACGCCGTAAAAACACCAAGTGTTACCATAAACACGACAATCAGTCGGCTAAAAAGGATCCGGAGTCGATTGTCCAGTTTTGTCCGGCGTGTGGCCGCCCAAAAAGCGGCCTTGATTATTCGCGCGACTAGGTAGAAAAGCGAGAGAACGATGACGCCGGCCAAGATGTACGGCAGTCGTGCCGCGATTTGAGTGATGAGATTATTTATCGATGCTGCCGCAACGTCACTAACGTATGACGCATTATCAATTGTGCGTGCGGCGGCATTGGTATTTTGAAATATTACTATCATAAGTTGTATGCTCTCAATCTACTACGAACTGGTTTCCATGGTTGGATGCGTTCCGACAATAGTTGACAAAGCAATACTTTATAATTAGAATAATTCTAATTCTTGAGGAAAACAATATGCATAATACAAAGATCGACTTAGCAAATGGAAAACGTGAAAAATTAATTGCCATCCTAAATCAGAGCCTTGCTGACGCCAGCGACCTGAAGTCACAGGCCAAACAGGCCCACTGGAACGTTAAAGGGATGAACTTTATAGCCCTTCACGAGTTGTTCGACCGGGTTGCGACCGAGCTTGATACATATGTCGACGATATTGCCGAGCGGATAACCACATTGGGCGGTACCGCTATGGGCACGGTGCGGCTCGCGGCACAAAACTCTTCACTGAGCGAATATCCGCACGAAATTACCGATGGCACTGCGCACGTCGACGCTCTATCGTCTGCACTTGCCGATTTTGGGAAAAAGGCGAGAAAGAATATTGACGAGACAGATAAACTCGGCGATATGGATACGGCTGACCTTTATACCGGCGTTTCACGTGGAACCGACAAACTCCTGTGGTTTGTCGAGGCGCACATTCAAGCCTGACCAACAACCGCTTCACTTCACGAAGTCGAACACGATGTTTGCAAACGCCTTTACGCCAACATCCAGACGGCTGTCGTCAATAAAGAAATCCGGAGTGTGATGCGGTGCAGCATCTTTACGATTCATCCCCGTAGGCATGCCCCCGACTTGAAAGAAGACGGACGGGGCCTTCTCACCGTAAAATGAAAAATCTTCTGCTCCGGTCACCCACTCGGATTCAATAACGTTTTCCTTGCCGGCCGCTTTTTCGAGCGACGGCAGCATTTTCTTGACTAGTTCGGGCGTATTGTAGGTCACAAGCGTTTTGTTATCTATCGACACTTCGGCTGTGGCGCCCATACTCTCCGCGATCTTTGTCGCGGTTTGCCTGATCATTTCGTGCACATCTTTTTGCATCGCCGAGTCGAGCGTTCTGATAGTTCCCGCCATGGTCAGTTCTTCGGGAATGATGTTTTTCCGCACGCCGGCGTTTATTTTGCCAACGGTTATCACAACGGGTGCCTTCGTAAGTTCTGACCGACGCGACACTATGGTCTGAAGGCCGTTTATTATCTGTGCGGAGACGGCTATTGGGTCGATTCCCTCCCACGGGTAGGCTCCGTGGGTCTGGCGGCCCTTGACCTTGATCTGAAACCAGTCACTCGAAGCCATTACAGCCCCTGATTTATATTTGATGGTCCCAACCTCGGTTTGCGAATTGATATGGATACCAAAGATCGCGTCGATCTTAGGGGTATTCATCACACCTTCTTTGATCATTAGCGGTGCGCCGCCTTCTTCACCGGCAGGCGGGCCTTCTTCGGCCGGCTGAAATATGAATACCACCGTTCCGGGCAGTTTTTCCTTCATTCCTACAAGAATTTCGGCGGCCCCGAGAAGCATCGCGACTTGCGTGTCGTGTCCGCAGGCGTGCATAACTCCAACGGTTTGACCGTTATATTCACTGGTTGCCCTCGATGCGAACGAAAGACTGTTCCGCTCCGTTACCGGCAAACCATCCATGTCAACACGAAGCCCGATCACTGGCCCCGGCTTCCTTCCCCTAAGAATGCCGACAACACCTGTCCTGGCAATACCCGAACGCACCTCGAGGCCGAGTCTCTTTAGGTGTGTTTCGACAAATTTTGCGGTCTCGACTTCCCGATTCGATAACTCGGGATGCTGATGAAGGTGCCGCCGCCACCCGATCACTTTCGGCATCACCGTCGCCGTCGCGGCGTCGATTTCACGACTCATATCGGAAGCAATGATAGGTATTGAGAATGAATAAAGTGCTAGTAATGAAACGATGAATCTATGCATAAAAAATCACTCGGGGTCGCCTCTCGGTGAAACTTATTTTAACCGGAGATCAGGGAATTGCAAGGGGTTGCGCGCCGCCGTCCGATCACAGACGGTGATAAATCAACCAGATGATATAATAAATCCCGATCATGCCTACATCGGACAACGTCGAAGAATTATTGAAACGTCGTGGGGAAATCACCACCCAAATGGAACGACTGAGGGGCGCGCTCCAAATTGAACTCGACCCGGACCCGGAAGAGCAAGCGATCCAAGTTGAGCATGGCGAAGTTGCAGTGTCTATGGAAGGCCGCCTGAGAGAGGAATTGGCACTGATCGAAGATAAACTAATCGACCTGGATAAATCGAAATAGATATGTCTAATACATCGGACCTTCTTACAGGTACGGTTAAGGGCCCTGGCCTGCTTCCCCACGAATTTCTGTTCATTACAAAGGACAACAACCGGACGCGTATCGGCGAGTTCGTCTATTTCGAAGCTTTAGCTGGAAATGAAAAGCGGCGAATTCTCGGAACTATAACGTCGCGAAAGCTAGTAAGAAACCTCCCGGACGGGTTTCTGGCAGATCCAGCAACGCCGCCGGCGTCGGTAGCTTCACTGATCGGGCTCGGCCCGGAAGCGCTCGAGATCTACGAGATAACGGTTTCCACCATCGGATACTTCAGCGATAAACTGAACGATTTCGTCAACCCGAGGATCCCGCCCAATCCCGGCGATCCGATTTTCCTTGCATCGTCGGATACGCTTGCGGCGGCGCTAAGCTCAAGACGCCGTTCTGAGAATGGCTCAGCGCATATCGGTAGCTTGCTCACCAGGGACCAGGGCGAAGTACCGATCGCGCTATCGGTCAAAGATGTCGTGTCGACGCACCTGGCGATACTCGCCTCGACCGGATCCGGTAAATCGTATACGGCGGGCGTGCTAATCGAGGAACTAATGCAGCCGTACAACCGTGCATCGGTGCTGATCGTCGATCCTCACGGCGAGTATCACACAATGTCTTCGATCCAGGGTAACGCCCAGTTCGCCGGGTCGGACGGATACAAACCGGAGGTGAAAATATTTACGCCGGACAAGATAAGAGTTCGCTTTTCAAGCCTTACTGAAGCCGACGTCAGATATCTTTTGCCAGAAGGGACGTCGGACAAGATGATGCATTTTCTGCGGCAGGCATTCCGGAGTCTGAACGAACGCTTGAAAGCGGAAGGGAAGCGCGATTATCTATACAGCTATTTCGATCTGCGCGACGAAGTTCAGAAGCAACAGTACGGGAAAGACGATAAAGACTCAGGCGATGGCGGAAATGTTACGTCTATTCAAGGTTTGTTGTGGCGACTCGATTCGCGGTTTGACCGGAGCGACAGCATTTTTCACGCGCACGAACACATAGAGCTTGCTGACCTTTATCGTCCGGGCCGACTAACAATCTTACAGCTTTCGGAAATCGAACAGACCGAACAGCAGGTAATAGTCGGGACACTTTTACGACGAGTTAATAAGGCCCGCGAACTCACAGTCGGAAAGCATGTCGATAAGGGAGAGAATTTTATTGATTATCCGGTATTCACTCTATTGGAAGAAGCCCACCGGTTTGCTCCGGCAGGTGCGAGCGTCGTATCGACGAACGTCCTCAAGCAAATATTAAGTGAAGGAAGGAAGTTCGGAGTGGGGATCGGGCTAATAACCCAACGCCCGGGCAAGCTTGATCAGGACGTACTATCACAATGTATGACGCAGATCATTATGCGGATCGTTAATCCTATCGATCAGCAAACGGTCGCGCAATCAGTGGAAGGTGCCGGCCGCGCTATGCTCGCCGAGCTTCCGGCGCTGACCAAGGGACAGGCGATCGTCGCGGGTGTCGGTATTAATACACCCGTCATGTGCCGTATTCGTTCACGCCTTACACCTCACGGCGGCGAAACCTTTGACGCTCCATCCGAGTGGCTGCAATGGCACTCAGCCGGCGAACGTTCGAAACGCGAGCGCGACGGGGCTCCGTATCTGAAGCCGACCTCCGAAAAGAAACGGGAAAAGGTGGGAAACATACCGATCTAATGTTCGGTGATCTTGTACAGCTCTCGCGCATCGGGCCCGGCGAGGTCTTTACGAACGAGCAAAACGAGATCGACGCCAGGCCTGAGGGCGAACGTCCCGACGAGTCTGTAATCTGAAGAAAATGAGTCGATCATCTTTCTATCCTGATCGCCTTTCTTAGCGACGATCATTTCCGAACCCTCAATGGCAGCCATACGCCCATGGAAATTGGCTTTTTTGTAGTCATTTAGGTACCAAACCATCGGCCAGTAGTCGGGAGAAACTATCTCGATCACAGCTTCCTTTCCCTTACCGCTCCCCTCGGCATAATGTTCGATTTCGCGGATCAAATCGAGAAACTCGCGTTTCGTGTGTGCATATACATACGGGACGCTTTCGTCATCGTATCGCACAAAATTAAGATCGTACGATTGATACGCCAGCACCGCCGCGCCTGCAAATCCAAGTAGGACGCCGCCGAACTTCGCAGCGGGCGAATTGGATCGAATCAGTTCGTTAAGTCCGTACCCGGCCGAAATGCACATCGGCAGCAAAAACGAGAGCGCCAACCACGGTGTTTTATACGGAATTATCGAATACGCTAAAAACAACCCAACCGCCCAAAGACCAGCAAACATTGCGAACCGGTGTCGTGCTTTGACAAAAGCGATGATGGTTCCGATCAACGAAATTATCAAGATCGGTGCCTCGATCTTCATTCCCCAGTTTAGATAGGCCCAGAACCCGTTTTGGGTATGTGCGTCGGTGCCTGTCCGGGTCCAGATTTGGTAGGCTTCAAGGAAACCAGTTAAACCTTCGGGATAAGTGAAAAATGATGAAAAGAACGCGACGAGAATGTATATGAAGGCGGCGCCTGCCGCTACGCAGATCAAAAGAAGGTCGGTCCGACTTCCGAGGGCGACACGAAAATCTCTGAGTGAAAGATTTTCATCGCATATTTCATCGTTCGCGGCGTAATACGGCTTCCCGTGGACTCGTAACCAGATTCGTATACAAACGCACGCGATCAGCATCGTACCAAGCGTAATGAAGGTCGTCTCCTTCGTCGCAAGCAAAAGTGCAACGCACCCCGATGCGAGAATAAAATAGATCGGCCGGCCGCCATTCCACAATAGCAGCATTCGAATGACGAGAAATTCGAGACCGGCGACGACGACTAGCAATCCGAGAATAAATGCCAACTTCAATGAGGCGTTGTCACCAGCAAGGCGGCCCGCCAGGATCATGGTCGAGGGTAAAAAGGCAGCTGCAAGCAGAAGCGCCATCCAACCGATCGCAAATGGCCCTGCCTTCGTCCGATCAATAAAGTAGAGAATTGACATCACGAATGCCAAAGATAAAAAGACGAATATGATCTCGTGAATAAAATAGCGAGAAATGAAGACCATCCCTGGCGAAAGCGCGAGGAACAATGCCGCGAACAGGCTCCCCGTTCTGCCGATCCAGCGTTTTAAGAACAACGCCAAAATGACCGTTAATACTCCGAAGATCGCCACGCTCCACCGGACAGGCAGCGTCGTCAAACCGAACAATTTTGTGAACGCAAGGGAAATATAGTAAAGCGTGGGGCCGTGGTAATTTGCCGGATCGTATTTATAAACGCCATCGCGAAAGAGTGTTGTAAGAAAATAGCCATTGACTCCTTCGTCGTGATGAAGAGGTTTAATATCCAGCCAGTAAAACCGGATGAATATTGAAGTCAGCGCAATGAGGAATCCGCTGACAAGCCACACGAGATCGGGGCTGCGTGAATCTTCCAAGCTGGAAACACTTTCGCGCTCGATCATTGCGTTTTGACCTTATAAATCTTGTAAGTACCGGATTCGGCGATTACCGGGAACTGATCGAAAAATGGCTGTTCGATCTGTAGCGTGCTCGTCTCTTCAGGTGAAATCAGAACGTAGTCCACACCATATTTATCAAATAGCCGTAATGCATCATCGCCGCCTTGGTACATCAGCTTTACGTCGGCTTCGCGCTCGGCGTAATCAATACCATGAGACCCGAGATGTCCGGAATATCGCATCACCGAGCGCCTTCCGGTCAGGACAACCGCGGAGTTATAGGTCGGAGCATTCAAGAATAGCGAAGTTGGCGCCGAGTATTGCCTAATCCTGCGAGCAATGTTGACCGCATCCGAAGTGAAGACTGGTATCTTGACTTGGGCCGAAGCCGTTCGCCATACGTCCAATGCCCCGGAAAGGGTCAACACCACGAAACAAACCACAGCGGCCGCCGTTAGCGCCCCACCCCTTCGCCACAAAAACGATATAACGATCGCGGCAAATGGAATAGCGCCGATAAACCAGTAGATCAGCAGCTTGATGTTGTCCCACTCCCATGGCGCAAACTTCGCTGCATTGGCCAACAGGAAAATAAAGCCGAACGGCAGAAAGAAGCAGAGTTGATCGATCGCCGTTTTTCGATCGTGACTCGTGTCCAAACGTTCAGGTTTTGATCTCAAATACACAAGATACATACCGGCAGCGGCCAATGGAATAAATATTCCGGTGTTTATCAGCCAGAACCAAACGAAATTCTTGTCTCCCTTGTCCCAACCAAAATGCCAGCCGATAAATTCGCTGACCCGTGTCGCCGATCCGGCCATTGACCAGATCAATTGAGGAAGGGCCACCGAACTAACCCCAATCCCAAATGCGATCCAATCACGCCATCTTTCACGCCGGAGAACCAGCACAAACAGGGTTACGACAAACAGGACAGCGAGGCTGTGAAGATGAATCAACGGCAGCAGTCCCGCTATTGCTCCAACGGCGATCGACCGGAGCGGCACACGTCGGGCGGTGGCGGCGGCGGTCTTATCCGTGAACACTTCCCACAAGTGCCCGACCACAATTATCGTTAGGGGCATACCGAGCAGGATGCTTCGCTGTGTAATAAACAGTGTTACCAGCGAATTACCCCAGCGGAACATTTCGCCGATCGTGTAGTCTTTTCGCAGGTGCGTGACAAATTCAAGAAAGCCGTTACTTTGGCCCGCGAAGTCACCGAAGAACCAAATAAACCCGAAGCCTCCACTGAAAAATAAAAGCGCCGGCGCTATCTTCGATGCGTGTCGGTCGCCGGTGAATTTCAGGACAAATCGCTCAAATATCACGAGTAAGGCCATCGCCCAACTGACATTCAGCAAAAGCATTGCGTCCTTCACATCCGCGCCGAACTTTACAAACGCGGCCGTAATTAGATCGGCGATCAACGGATATGAGAACTTTGTACCTGCGAACGACGGATTCTCGGGCGGGAAATTGTTGCCATCCGTAAAGCTGAAGATCGCCCCAAGATGGAAAGGTAGGTCACCGAGATTGTTCGATGCTCCGGTAAAGAGGCCCTCGGCGGTCTCAAACATCGCCCTCTCGAAGAAGAACCAGAAAAGGATCAGAAAGAAGGCGTAATATGCGAATCGCAGGCCCTTTAGGGCCGTCGCCCCCTGGAGTTTGCCTTTTGCCCGCTGCCAATCAAGCCAGGCCTGCTTGCGAATTGCCGTGTGTCGCAAAAGCAGAACTGGCGCAAGGCCCGGACCTAACGAAAGAAACACTGTGACCGGCGTCAACCCGGCCGCAGAGGCGATCAGCAGCAGCGTAAATCCGAAGATAGAAGAACCGATGATCAGCCCCGCCGAAAGCCGCCAAAGAATCGGCTCATCGTCCGCGATCAGATAAGTTAGCATCATCCCGCCGACTGCGATCACGGCAATGAGTATGAGGGAAAGGAGCATACGAGATCCGCAAAGAACTTAGTACAAATCTACCCTAATTCGCAAAAGAGTTAAAATGAAGCGCCGCATCGCTTCGGTTAGCAATTCTCATTGATTTCCGCTATGCTTTTACCGTTATCCATCAGCTTTACCAATACTTCCGCATGTTCGATAGGTAATAAAATGATTCATCGAGTCCGTTCTTCGCTTCTTGCTTATCTGGTGATATTTGTCGTGTCCGTCTTCGTTTACGGTCAGGATGAAAGCCCGTTCAGCCGCTTGCAATTTGGCGGCTTGCAAAGCCCGCCGCCGAGTTCCGAGATAAAGAACATTCAATCATTCAACGACGTTTCGGGAATCGCCTACACGTGGGACTCGATATTTCGAACGGATGATAGTGGTGTCAACTGGCGAAAGCTTCCACTGCGAAGAGTCGGAGATCAATTGATAAACTCCATATTTTTCTCGGACGTGGATAGCGGGTCCGCGCTGTTGTCAGATTCAAACAAAATGATTCTCGAGATCGCGAGGACGCACAACGGCGGACAGTCCTGGACGCACACGCCAGTGTCACTGCCAATGGAGATCCTTTCGGAAGTATACCTCGAGGATGGAAAGATCTCAGTCGACAGCGGAACAGAGTCTATAATATTTCGCCTTCCCACTAGTTCGAATTTTGTTGGCACGCTCGTCCTGCAGCGCTTTTCAGATACGTCGAATTGGGTGGTGACCGAACGATCGGTTGAGCCAAATACGCTCGACGAAGATCTGTCAAAGATATCGCGGAACTGGGAACTGACGTCGACCGGATCCTGCGATGGGTTTAAGACGGGATGTTTAGTTGAGACGCGGATCAATGCCAACGGAAAAGATATCACGCCGGCGCAGATCAAGGAGCGTGTCCGGAAAGAACGGTCGAAGATCACCGAAATGGCGAAAGCGCCAGTGTTCTCGGTCGCACCGGGTGGTACGACCCGGATAAGCTTGAGTCGCGGTTTTGATAAGTGTACCGCCGGAACCGTCGCTCAAATGCAGACGTGGTGGGACGCGTCCCATTTTTACGATTCAAATATCTACTTTAGCGGAAGGAACCGCTCATGCTCGCAGCCGCAATTGACCGCAGACTGGGTAGATCAAGTATCGAGGATGGGATGGGGCCTTATCCCAACTGTCGTCGGCTATCAGTCGCCTTGTTCGGTCTCAGCAAATTCCTCCAAACACAGCTCGGAACCGGCGATGGCCGAGCAGCAAGGCCGTACCGAAGCGGATATTGCCGTCGCGGATGCGAACAACATCGGGCTTACTGTTGGAACGGTGCTCTATTACGATATGGAGCGTTACGACGAAACCGCCGGAACTCCCGGCTGCCGTATTGCAACAACTGCGTTTCTAAAGGGGTGGACGGATCGACTCAAGGAACTCGGCTACAAATCCGGGACTTACGGCTCGCCAAAGAACGCTCAGGAAGATTGGGTTAATCTGCCCGCCGCAAGTCAGATGGACGCGATATGGATGGCTCGGTGGGACAATATTGCGTCGGTCTGGTCATACGTTTCATTTCCGTTCTTTCCGGCCGATAAGTGGGCAAACCACCAGAGAATAAAACAGTGGCAGGCTCCGCACAACGAAACATGGGGCGGCGTGACCTTTAACATCGATGGGAATATCGCCGATGGGCCCGTTGCGGGAATCGCCGTACGGAAGAACAAAAAGGCTGACTTTGACGGGGATGGCCGGACGGATATGAGCATTTTTCGGGCTGATCCGGGTGTATGGTTCGTTTATAACAGCTCAAATCTGACGTATAAGGTTATCGGATTCGGACTCCCAGCGGACATTGCAACTCCCGGTGACTACGACGGTGACGGCAGAACGGATTATTCAATTTTCCGGCCCAGCGAAAACACCTGGTATTTTCTTACAAAAGGCGAGATCTTCAGCGGACGGCAGTTTGGCGCAGCGGGTGATATTCCGGCACCGGGCGACTATAATGGCGATGGCAAGACCGACGTCGCTGTATTCCGTCCGTCGAACGGGACGTGGTATATCGCAAACAGCGACAGCCAGGGCACGTACACATTCACCCAATTTGGAGCGGCCGGCGACAAGCCCGTACTCGGCGATTATGATGGTGACGGCAAAGACGATGTGGCAGTATTTCGCCCGTCAAACGGCGGCTGGTACATCTTGCGCAGTTCTGACGGCGCTTTTTCCATTTTTCAATGGGGCACTTCGACAGACCAGCCGGCTCAAGGCGATTTCGATGGCGACGGTAAGACGGATGCGGCGATCCTTAGGGACGGCACATGGTACCTTCGTCAATCGACCGGCGGCCAGATCGTTGTCCAATTTGGCCTCGTCGGCGACCTTCCGGTCACTGGAGATTTTGACGATGACGGAAGGGATGACATTTCAGTGTTTCGCCCCTCAGATGGCATATGGTACCTGCTAAGAAGCCGGGACGGGTTTATAGCTGCCCAGTTTGGTGCCGCCGGTGACATCCCTGTTCCGAACGCCTATTTGAGACATTAATGGCGACGGTTATCGTTTGCGGTTTCCAAAGTAGTCCGTTCGAATGTAGAATATGAGTTTTTGATTTTGTACTTTTACTAAACTCTATGCTGCAAGCTGGTATTGTTGGCCTGCCCAACGTTGGAAAATCTACACTTTTTAATGCACTAACAGCGCAGGAAGCCGCTTTGGCGGCCAATTATCCATTCGCCACCATCGAGCCGAACGTCGGTGTCGTGGCGGTTCCTGATCCGCGCTTAGCCGTACTCGAAAAGCTTAACAAGGCCCAAAAGACTATCCCGGCGACCGTCGAATTCGTGGACATTGCGGGGCTCGTCCGCGGCGCTTCAAAAGGCGAAGGGCTCGGTAATCAGTTTCTCGCTAACATCCGTGAAACCCACGCCGTGATCCAGGTCGTACGGTGTTTCGAGGACGAAAATATCATTCACGTCGAAGGCTCCGTCGATCCGGTCCGCGATATCGAAACTATCCAGATCGAACTTGCTCTGGCCGATCTCGCATCGATCGAAAAACGGCGGGATAAAGCGATCCGATCTGCCAAATCCGGCGACAAGGATGCGAAAAAGGACTTGGATCTACTGGATAAGATCTCTCCGCTCTTAGAAGAAGGTCGGCCCGCTCGAGCGGCCGATCTATCGGATGATGAACGCGCTCTGCTCAAAACGTGGTTCCTTCTTACGTCAAAACCAACGATCTACGCCGCAAATGTCGATGAGGCAACGCTGGCTGATCCGGAAAGTAATCCGCACGTTCAGGCCGTTATCGCGCGAGCAAAGTCGGAGAACTCCGATGTTGTGGCGATTTGTGCGAAACTAGAAGCCGAACTCGTTGCGCTCGAAGAAGAAGAACGTGCTGAGTACCTCAGGGATCTTGGCCTGGACTCGAGCGGCGTCGATAAGCTGATCAAGGCCGCGTATCATATGCTTGGACTGATGAGTTTTCTTACCGCGGGTGAAAAAGAAGTACGCGCCTGGACCATCCCGGTAGGAACGAGGGCACCACAGGCCGCAGGCGAAATACACACCGACATCGAGCGAGGCTTTATCCGCGCCGAGATCGTGTCGTATGATGATCTTATTGGCGCTGGATCGAACACAGCCGCCAAAGAAAAGGGTTTGACGCGGCTCGAGGGAAAGGATTACGTGATGCAGGAAGGCGATATCGTGAACTTTCGCTTTAACGTTTAAGCTGGCGTTTCCATATCGGCAGTCTGTTGTGCCGGAAGCCGGGAAATCAGGACATTCATAAATTTGGAGAACTAGAATGAAAAGGAAATTAATATTGATGATCTCAGCCCTTATGGTCCTTGGGTTTGCCGTCGCCGTATATGCGATAAATCAGACCGCCACCACCCGCACGGACGATAAAATGTCGTGCTGCTGCAAAGGCAAATCATGCCCGATGAAGTCTGAGGGCGAAAAATCGATGCGATCGAACGTGAGTTCAGCGGAACATACGAAAGCTGAACACAGTTCCTGCGGCGAATCATGCATGATGAAAAAGGGCGAGAAGGTAACACATAGTGCCCATAGCGGTGTGGAGCATGCCAAGGCCGAGCATAGTTGCTGCGGTGAGTCGTGCGCAATGAAAATGGGTGAGAAGGCCGATTCCGCTTCGGGATGTTGCTCCTGCTGCGGTGAGTCTTGCCCGATGCGCGAAAAGGATGCGAAATCTGTAACGGCTGCAGGGACGTCCGCCGAGCACACGGAACATACCGCGATCGCGACAGAAAATGGATGTTGCTGTGCTTGTTGTAAAAGCGGTGACGCAAAAGCGGTCTAATCAGCGATGAGATCCCATTAAATTTCGTGTGAAAAACCAATGAAAAAGCTTTCAATCGTTGTTGCGCTTCTGGCAATATTTACGGCTACCGCATGGACGCAGACGTCGGTCAAATTGAAAGGCCAGGTCGTTTGTTCGCTTTGCTGGTTCGAGGCCGACGACCGAAAAGCGGTTCCCTATGGAACGGATGCCGACTTTAAGTGCGCTCGAGAATGCGCCGACAAAGGCCTTCCGCGTGCGCTTGCCGTCGAAAACGAAAAAGGATTTACGATCTACACGCTCGAGGAAGGCACTTATAAGGCCGATGCGTCAAAATTCATGGATCATTTGGCGAGGACTGTCGAGATCGAAGGCGAGGTTCGAATACAAAAAGACGAGAATTACCTAAAAGTGAATTCGCTTCGAGTATTGGACCAACCCGTTTCTAAACCCATGCCGGTTTCCGATTTTGCGGTCCTGGCATTGAAGGATCTTGCCGGCGTTGATCAGAGCCTTGCCGGAATGCGCGGCCGCGTTGTCATATTGAATTTCTGGGCTACATGGTGTGTTCCCTGCCGAAAAGAGATGCCTGATCTAGCCGCGATTCAGAATGATTATGCCCCACTCGGCGTACAAGTGATCGGCGCTTCAGCGGACGAGGCCGCTCAACGTTCAAAGGTACTCAAGTTCATAAAAGAAACCAAGATCAATTTCCCGGTATGGCTCGGGGCAACAGCTGAGGACATGCTGCGTTTTGGCGTCGGGACCGTCCTACCGGCAACTGTGATCATCGATCGCGAAGGCAAGATAGTGTGGCGCGAGATCGGGATGATCAAAACGGCGGAACTTCGAAAGGAACTCGATAAATTGCTTATTCCGAAGGGGACGGACGCCCAAAAGGTAGCTCAGAAGCCGAAGAAGGCATCGCTTGTCCCGGCTTGACCCGTCTGACCGGGTGAAGGCCAGGCTGTCCGGGGGACGGCCGATAATCAAAAAAAATTCACATGGGGTTTGAGGATAATTCCGAATCAGGTCGATCGGGCAATACTGCGCACGACGTTGATGTATCGGATCCATCCACGAGTTCATATCGGTCTTGAATTTAACCCGAAGGTCGGCGAAGTTCATCCATTAATTACCATGATTCCGGTGACGGAAACCCCCAATCGTCCGGCCGTGATCGTTGGAATCAGCTCAGACCGCATCGGCACACCGAGGGGAACTTCCTTTTATGTAACGGCGAGCAAAGACCTCGAAGCTTGGACGGGCCTTCCGATCGCTCCGTACGGCGGCCTTGTTTACGGCACGTATGAGAAGAAATTCAGGCCGATCGGCGGGATGAGTATACGGCTGCCGAGAAACTTCAGTTCCCTCATTCAGTTCGACGGCGTAAAGGTGCACCCGACCTTTACGTACGCATTCAACGATACTCACAGCCTGACTCTGCTATTGATCCGCGGCCGCGACGCCGGCATGTCGTATACGTTTTCTTTTTGAGCAATCAGGTACGAATTGCTTTATCATAAGTGTAGGTATGCACTTTGTTTTTGCGGCTTCGATCTTGTTTTTCGTCGGTCTGCTTTGCCCCGGCGCAGTACTCGCTGGATTCGGAAATCACAACTTTATCGGTCCCCATCGAACGCGCGTGGGCGAGCTGCTGGTCGCGAATCTAAGCCGTGATTTTGATAATGACGGGAAGGTCGACACGGCAGCGTTAGACCAATATTCCTCAAAGGTCTGGATATTGCTTGGCGACGGCACCGGAAAGCTTGTAGTCAACGATGGTTACGTCGTAGGGCGTTCGCCCGGCGATATCGCGTCCGGTAATTTCAACGATGATGACTATATCGATCTTGCCGTAGCAAATGGCGCCGAAACGTTCGTATCGGTACTTTTCGGGAACGGGGACGGAACGTTCCGGCCGGCGGTAAATGTCGATGCTGGCGAGTCCGGATCCTCGATCGCGGCCGCCGACCTGGACCGTGACGGAATTTCGGATCTTGCTGTTACTGATCCTCTTTCAAGCAGTGTATCTATTCTACTTGGTACACGTTCCGGAACGTTCTTAACAAGAGGCAAATACCCGACCGGCTCGAACCCGCAGGACGTGATCGCAGGGAGTTTCAACCGACATCGGGGTTTGGATATCGCCGTTGTCAACACTGGCTCGAACTCCGTCACGATCCTTTCGAATGAAGGTTCCGGTTACTTTTTCCTGCAAGGAGAATATGATGTCGGCAGCCAGCCTTCCGCTGTCGCAGCAGCCGACCTAAACCACGACGGACACGGCGATCTTGCGGTAGTAAATGCAGGTTCGGACAGCGCTACAGTGCTATTCGGCAGTTTCTTCGGCATATTTTATCAGCGTGTGGAACTGCCGGTCGGCGCAAACCCGGTGGCCGCGGCTGCCGGCGACCTCAACAATGATGAATTCGCCGATCTTGCGGTATTGAGCTACGGCAGTGAGGATGTTTCGGTATTCTTCGGAAATGGAACACCAAACTTAGACCCGGCGGCCTCAGTTTTTGCGGGCCCGGAGCCTGTTTCACTTGCCATTGGTGATTTCGATTCCGATCTCTGGCCCGATCTGAATATTGTTAACCAATCGTCCCGCACAGTTTCGGTATTAAAAAACACAACGAATAACGCCTTTTATTCGATCACGAATATTAACGTCGAACACAGCGCGGTTGCCCTTGCGAATGCTGACATGAACGGCGATGGCATTACCGACCTTGTCGCGATCACGAATCATGAAGAGCACCTTTCACCGGAGCGCGTCCGGCCGGAGCATGAAAGTACGGGTTCGGTGCTGATCCTGTTCGGTATGGGAAACGGTGACTATAAAGAGAATGGCGACTATGAGGCCGGCGTAAACCCGACGGATGCGGCGGTTGGCGATTTCGATACGGACGGCGATATTGATGTGGCGGTGAGCGAGTCCGGTCACAGCCGGGTACTAGTGTACAAAAATGCAGCCGGAATTCTCGCGACACCGGAAGTACTTCCACTTGCTGCAGGAGCTTCGCCGGGTGCCATCGCCACAGCCGATTTAAATGGAGATGGTAGCTTGGACATCGCCACCACGAACCGCGGTGAGAACAATGTTGCGGTGCTGCTGAACAATACGGACGGCACGTTTACCGTTCCGCGGTATTATTCAGTTGGGCAAAGACCGCTAAGTATAGCGATCGCTGACTTTAACGGTGACACTCTTCGGGACATTGCGACGACGAGCCTGGTATCTCAGAAGGTGACGATCCTTTTCGGAACCGGCAATGGTACGTTTGACCAGATCGCGAGTTATTTAGTTGGCGATTCACCCTCATTTATTGCCGTAGATGATATCAACAATGACACGGCCATCGACCTGATCGCTGTTAACAGCTCACCCGAAGATCGCTATATCACTGTAATGCTCGGAGACGGAAGGGGCGAATTGATGTTCGATCGAAAGATCGAGGTTGGCTCAGCGCCCGTTTCGGTAACGATCGGCGAATTTAACAGTGACAATAAAAAAGACCTGGCCGTTGTTGATAGCGACACATCTGCCGTCGAGGTCCTGCATGGAGATGGAACCGGGAATTTCTTTCTATCAAGAAATTACGGCGTGGGACTAGCTCCGAGAAGTGTTATCAACATAGATTCTGACGGCGACGGTGACGAGGATCTGCTGACGGGAAATTACGGCTCGGGGACGATCAGTTATTTGCGTAATACGACAGGCTTTCGGCGCACATTGAGAGTCCATCAAAGCAGAAAAGGTGACTCAAATATGAGCCACCATTTTCGTTAAGATCGGAATGCCCTCGGCAGGATTCGAACCTGCAACCTAGCGATTATGAGCCGCGCGCTCTACCGTTGAGCTACAAGGGCAAGAACCGTTATTTTAGATGAATTGAATATTTCTGGCAAATCGAACCGCCAATGGCCTATCGGTGCTTCATGTTCGACCGTTCAAGTGTTCCGGTGTTCAACTTGTTCAACTTGTTCAACTTGTTCAACTGTTCAATTGTTCAATTGTTCAACTTGTTCATCGCATTCGCCATAATTCTGACCCGCTCCCCAACATCGATCGAGTCCGCTCAAGAGCGGCGCATAAACATTCTTAAATCGACCAATGGAGGGCCTTCCCTTTTTGTTCGATGTATTTTCTGCTATATTTTTGGCTAACTCTCTTCAAATACAATCACACAAAGGGGATAACTAAATGAGTGCAAATGTTGGAACTATGAACGACGTTGCTGCGAAAGCCGATCTAGGTGGGCATCCGAAAGGGCTGTACGTCCTTTTCGGCACGGAAATGTGGGAACGCTTTAGTTTTTATTCAATGCTGGCGCTCTTTACGCTTTATCTTCGCGACCCCGTTGAGGGATTTGGCTGGACGGCTGCCCAGGCAACATCGCTATACGCAAACTATCTCTTCTTTGTATACTTTTCGCCGTGGCTCGGCGGCTTGATCGCGGATAGGATCACCGGTTACCGCAAGGCGGTGATGATCGGCGGTTTCTTCTTTATGGCTGGCCACGGGCTGCTTTCGATCCCGGCCATGTGGGCCGTCTACGCGGCGCTGACGTGTCTCGTTATCGGGAACGGATTTTTCAAGCCGAACGTGTCGACGATGGTCGGCAACCTCTATCCGGAGGGAAGCCACTTAAAGGACCGTGCCTATAACATCTTCTATATGGGAATCAACCTTGGCGCCTTCCTGGCCCCCATCATCATGGAGGTGGTCAAAGCCTATTTCGGATTTCACGCTGCTTTCGCGGTCGCGGCATTTGGAATGGTTATTTCCGTCGCCATCCTTTGGTATTTCAAGAGTTTGGTTCAACATGCGGACCGGAGGAGCGACAACGGCGTGCAGGCCGCCGATGCCGCGGCCACGGCGGTTGATGCGCCACCGCATGGCGTGAGCGATCAAAACGAAGGCGTTCAAAGCACATTTGGATCACACGCTGCGAAAGCACAATCTCTGATGGATTCAGTGCCGAACTGGAAACGGATCGTTGCCCTGATCGTGATCTTCGCGATCGTTATTGTTTTTTGGATGGTATTCCATCAGAACGGCTCGACGCTCACATATTGGGCGGATGACAATACGGATTGGAACGTGACCGGAACGATCGCGAACTCGATCAACGCGTTCTGGGTTTTGACCCTCACATTCCCGCTCGTCTGGTTCTGGGGATGGCTGGATAAACGCGGCAAGGAGCCTTCGACGCCGACGAAAATGGCTTTCGGCATGACGCTGACGGGCATTTCGTTCCTTGTGCTCTATTTAGGCGCAAGCTATGGCGAGGGAATGATCAAATCAGCCGAACAACTCGCCGCTGGTGAGTTCCGTATTAACGAAAGAGTTGTCACAAATTTGACGTCACAGGGCGTTCCGAAGGCCACACTGGACGCGATCGTCGCGGCAAAGGACGACGAAGGAAAGAACCTAATCTACGGCGTGAAGTTCGCGTCAAAAACGGACGAGGCGACAAATAAAACCACAACTGGTGACCAGCAGTTGGTAAATGCTGTCAATGGCGTCGCGCCGGGCCAGGGAGACGCGCATAAGGCGGCGATAATGCAGAACTCGTACCTATTCCGTGTATCGCCATTCTGGCTGATTCTCGCCTATGCGATCGTAACTCTCGGCGAGCTTATGCTGTCACCTATGGGTTTGTCGCTCGTTTCAAAAGTCGCACCGATCGGTGTTCGCGGACTCATGATGGGGGGCTGGTTTATGGCGACAGCAATCGGCAATAAGCTGACCCAGATCGGGATATTTTGGGATATCTGGCTCCAGTCGTCATTCTTCCTTGTACTGGCTTTGATGGCACTCTTTATGGCGGTCGTTTTGTTTGCTTTGCTCAAACCACTGAAGAAGGCAATGCCGGGCGTTTAATAGCGAGTGCGCAAAATGAAGCGTGACATCACCCCCGATAGGGGTGATGTCACCATTTTCAGCGGCTGCATGTTTAATCCATTGAAATCGATTCTCAGTGCCCAAATTTGAATTTGATCCCCGGTTTTTTCACTTTTTCATTTTTTCGCTTTTATATGCCTGCATAGCTTCGGCGGCGCCGGCGTGCATTATTTCGGGTTTGTGATATTTCCAGTGTGTCTCGAATTCTTCATCGGACAGTTCCGGCATTTCAATCCTCGTTTTATCCTTCAAATATTCCTCGGCCCATGCGCGAATATCAACATTCGTGTTCAACGCGGTCCGTGCTCCATGCATCAAATTATCTCGTTCCATACATTTAGACTCCCTATGGTAGATTAAATATCAGTATGCGACGGTAATCAAGGGGCCGAAAGGGCCCTGCATTTTTAGGAGTAATGAGTGAATAGAGTTTTTGCAGGTTCGTTGATCTTTTTCGCATTTCTAACAAGTAGCGGCAACGCACAATCGGCAAGACCCGCCGAATCATTGCCGAATCAAACACTCAACGCAGGCCAGGCCGCCGATGTACCGTTCGTAAGCAAAACGCTGGCAAACGGACTCGAAGTTATCGTTCTACCCGATCCTTCAGTGCCCCTGGTAACCGTTGAACTCGCGGTTCGAAACGGTTCCTTTACCGAACCGCCTGAATTGAACGGCCTGTCGCATTTGTACGAGCACATGTTTTTTAAGAGCAACGAGGCAATTCTCCTGCTTCAATGCGACATCCTTCTTTCGTCGGGCCGAACCAACCCGCGCTGCGGCGACGCTATAAGACTAAGGCCGCGGCTCGGTGATGTGAGCTATCTGCGCAACATTGACAGCCTTGGGCTTACCTATAACGGCAGCACACGTGAAGAGGTGGTTAATTATTACTACACGACTACAAGCCCCTATCTATCTACAGCAATTAGAGTTATCAATGATTCCGTACGATTTCCGCTCTTCGACGAAACGGAGTTTGATAACGAGAAACGGATAGTTATCGGCGAGGTGGACCGGAACGAGGCGAACCCGTATTTTTACCTCAACCGGTCGATGATGGACAAGCTGTTTTACAAATATCCGACGAGGAAGAACGCTCTCGGATCGCGCGATTCGATCAACACATCAACGACGGAAAAGATGCGTCTGATCAAAGATCGATATTACGTGCCAAACAACGCAGCCCTCGTAGTAACCGGCGACGTTTCATCCGAGGAAGTTTTCAAGCTCGCCGAGCGGACGCTGGGCAGCTGGGAACGTCGGGCAGTCGATCCCTTCAAAGAATTTCCACTAGTCGAGCACCCGCCCCTTACGAAAAGCGAGGCGGTATTCATCGAAAAACAAACCGGCGAAGAAACGCAGAACAGCGATCAGAATGTGCTTTTGCAGATCGGTTGGCATGGCCCATCGATCGGAAAGGACGATCGCGGGACTTATGCGGCGGACGTGTTTTCTTATATTCTTACGCAGCCGAATTCGCGGTTCCAACGGAATCTGGTCGATACCGGGCTCGCATCGGCCGCGACGATCGGTTACTACACCCAGCGGAATGTCGGGCCAATTATGATCTTCCTGATCACGACGCCTGAAAAGGTCAAAGCTGCACTAGAAGCCGTTTACGCCGAGGTTGGACAGTTTGGTTCGCCGGCGTACTTCACGGCTGAAGAGTTGGAAAGTTCTAAGACGATCCTCGAGGCCCAGGATCTGTTCGAGCGTGAAAAACCAAGCGAGTATGCCCACACGCTTGGCTTTTGGTGGTCGTCTACCGGTATTGAATACTTCCGCGGATATCATAAGAACCTGAACGCAGTCTCACGCGCCGATATAAACCAATACGTGAACACGTATATCATTGGAAAGCCCCGCATCGGCATCGCGCTTCTTTCGCCGGAAGCCAAAAAACTCGCCAATATAACCGACGTTGATCTGATCGGAGGTAAACAATGATTGTGAAACAGATCAACGCTGGCGCGGCGATACCGGCCATCCTATTGATGATTTTGTTTGCTTCATGGAGCAGCGCTCAGACGGGAAAGATCGAAAACATCTCGGAACAGGCTTCGCTTGTGACCGAATTTGAAGTGAACGGCTTAAAGGTGCTGCTAAAGCGTCGGGAGGCGGCCCCCACGGTCGCAGTAGGCCTGTTTATTAAAGGCGGATCGAGAAATATTGACCCTAAGACCGCGGGAATCGAGCATCTTACGCTTAATTCTGCGGTCGAGGCGGGCAAGAAGTTCCCGCGGGAGGCGGCCCGGCGCGAAGCCTCTCGGTCCGGTAGCTCAATTAGTGCGGCGGCCGGACCCGACTTTAGCGCAATATCACTTGCCTCGACTCGACAGAGTTTCGACCGGATGTGGAACGTGTTCATTGACGTAACGCTAAACCCAACGTTTGCATCCCCAGACGTTGAGCGCGTGCGACAGTTGATCATCACCACGCTCCGCGAGTCCGAGATCAGCCCCGATGCGGCCCTTGAATCGCTTGAGCAGAGGGTAGTGTATTCGGGTCATCCGTATGCGAACGATGTCCAGGGCTCGATCAAAACGGTAGGCTCGTTCACACCCGATCAACTTCGGGCTTACCACACGGGGTTAATGCAAACCTCCCGGCTGTTGCTTGTCGTCGTTGGTGATCTAGACCCCGACGACTTGAGATCCAGAGTTGCTGCATCGTTTGGCAAATTGCCGCGCGGCAGTTATAAGGACGAAACTTATCCAGCACTCAACTTCTCCACGCCCACCCTGGATATCGTTCCCAGAAACCTTCAGACCAATTATATTAAAGGGGTTTTCGAGGCGCCGTCGCTGAGTTTACCCGACTATTACCCTATGCGTGTTGCGATAACGATCCTTCAACAGCTCGTTAACGAAGAGGTTCGTACGCGCAGGCAACTGTCATATGCTCCGAATGCGGAACTGAGCACCCTCGCGGCAAATACGGCAAACATTTATGTTACCGCGGTTGATGCAAATCAGGCTGTCAGTGTAATGCTCGACCAGATAAATGCGCTTAAGACGCGGGCGGTCTCGCAGGATAATATCGACGGGATGATGGGCCAGTTCCTCACGCAATATTATCTTCAGCAGGAAACCAACGCCTCACAGGTAATCGAGTTGGCAAGATATGAACTTATCGGCGGAGGTTGGAGACGATCGTTTGAATTCCTTAATCGAATTCGAGAGGTCAAATCGAAAGACATTCGAGACGTATCTGAAAAGTATATGAAGAATATACGGTTCGTTGTGGTTGGAAATCAGCTTGCCATCAAGCGGTCGATCTTCGTCCCGGAATAGTGGAACAGGAGGCGGTCACGCCTCCTTCCTGTTAAGTAACTATCCATCTTTATTTTTACGCTCTGAGGGCCCTGGCCGCTTTACTGGCTCGGGCCTCGGTGCTTCTTCCTTCGGTTCAGCTGATTTTGGCCGTTCTTTCGGCGGCGGTGGGTAGGTTCGTCGCTCCTCCCGAATCGGCGGATCGCGACGCTTTTCCTCTGATCCAGGCGCCTCATATCTCGGCTTACGATAAATATCAGGTGTCGTTACGGGCGGATCCGACTTTTGTTCCCTAACATCAGGTCGAGGCCTCGGCTCGATCGGAAGCCGAATGTCCGGACTTACGATCGGCGCAGTTGTTTTTTGCGGACGCCCGACGGCCCCGGTCCTTCGCCGAGGGGTCTCGTCAGGAGATTCGGTATCAACTATGGGGCTACGACTTCCGCGAATTACGGTCTTTCTAAGCTTGCCATCAACGGCGCCGTCGCGAGTGCGGACCACTGCGCCGGTTTCGACTCGACGATCGCTGATCAATGTCTTAGGCCTGTCCGAACGGATCTCGCGGCCGGAGGCCGCCGGATCGAACGGGGGCAGGATACCGGGTGTTTGGATTCCTTCGCCGCCACTATTCAAAACTGTTTTTGCCACATTCAATGGCGCGGTTGCACCATTTCTGCGCGTCCTGCCAAACTGGTCCGCTGAAACGCTAATTACGGCCGTAGTTGGCACATTTGCGAACGGAGGCGTCATTTGCCGCGGCAATCTTTCTTCTATGATAGGCGTTGGGACGGTCGGTGATGTCGGTGAAGTCGTCGGACCTGCGCCGGCTCCCGGCCTTTGATCTCGCCGGCGTTTATTAAAGTCTTCATATCGTCCGTAATAGGGCAGCGGATACCAGCAAACATTGCCGTTCCAAATCGTTATCGAAACAAGCGCGGGTGACCACCAGCTTCGCCCGTTGCGATAGTAGCCATACGGCGACCAATACCAATGACCGCCGTCAGAGTACCATCGGCCATGGTGATATGTTGCCCATCCCCAAGGCTCATCGTTGACCCAAACCCATCCATAAGGTGGGATCCAGCGCCAGTGCCCGTAACGGTAAGGGGTCCAATCGGCATAGCTGCTGATCGAACGTGCGTAGGGTCGCCAAACGTAGCCGAACTTCACCGTGTGAACCCAATCACCATAATCGTTGAGTTCCTCAGCCCCATAAATGTCGCGGTCATAGTACCGGTCGTAGTAGGAATCTTTCAGCAGCTTAGCGATGACAAGTTCCCTGTCATCGACCCATAGGCCGAAACCGTCCTCGATCTCAGAAACAGCGGCCATTTCCCATTCGCCGGTATATGGTCCATCGATCTGAATGGTCGCCTTCCGGCCATTCTTCAAGGTAAACCCGGAATTCTCCGAATAAATACGAGCTTCGCCGTCTTCTGCGGCGCTGACAAATATCGCGGGGTCACCGGAACTGCCGGCATCGACACGATATCTTCCGGAACGCTGAACCGAGATCGTCGTTTTAGGCGCATCTATCTCGAAATATGCGCGATCCTTGTTGAAGTTGTACAGTCTAAGGCTAAGGGTTCCTTCCGGTAGACTGACCGCGATCCCATCCTCCGTCAGCGCTAATATCTTTAAGGTTGAGAATTCATCGAGCCGCAGATGGCTGCCGCTGCCGAACTGGATCTCGAGCCTTGTACCGCGTTCGGTGACAAGTTCATCACCCTCAACAACTGGCAGATTATCGACCGCCTGCTCCCAATCTTCCACTCCCATGCGGCGAATTTGGGCTTTACCTTCAAGAACGCTTATCCGCGCAACACGGTCGCGGACATCCGGGACCTGGTCGTCAATCCCCGTCGCTAATATGCTTCCGGTAAAAGTCAGGAACAATGACACGAGTGCAAATCTTTGCAAAAACCGCTTTTGATTATCGGAACGCATACGCCTTCCCTCCTAATTTGATCTATTCGGGTGAGTCGAGTCTCAGACAAGCTAAAAGCAAATTCCGTGCCTCGCGTACCGTAAGCTTATGAGGATAAATGCAGTTGCCCGCACCACGAATTCGTGCAGTATTATCAGAACGGGGCACCAAATGGTATAGCGCCCAATGCTTCAAAATCGGAATCGAAGACCCGGGATATTTGCGTCTCGCGGAGCCTAAAAGATAAACTCTCGGAGAGACAACAGTTCATTTGGGGGTCAATTGAATGAAGTTATTTGCAATATTTTTGGCAATAGTTATGGGCTTGGCATCGTCGGCATTTGGTCAAAAGGCGACAACCAAGGCCGATCCTTCAAAAAGTGTTCGTGAAGCCTTCGATGTGCTCATCGACGGCATAAAGCAGGTTGATGCCGAAAAGGTCATGAGTGTCTACGAAAAAAGTGATCGCATTCTGTTCTTCAACAATAACGGATCGGCAACGATTAGTTGGAACACGATGAAAGAAAATCGGGAAACACTTTATGCGAGAACCAAGAATGTCACGCTTGACGTGACCGGGCTTCGCGTAGAGATGTTAGGCCGCACGGGCGCTTACCTAAGCTGCAAGTGGAAACAGTCACAGGAATTTGACGGAAAGCTTGAGACGGCCTCCGGACGCATGACGCTTGTATTCAAGTTGATCGGGAAAGAATGGAAGATCATTCATCTGCACACGTCGCCCGATAATCCGCCGACCTCCCGGCCTGTGCTCGAATCGGAGAGACAAAAAGATGACCCGGATGTGATGAACGTCTATCCGCCGCCAAAAACGAAACCATAAAATAGAAAAAGACGGGTTAGAAATCCGCCTCTTAAAAAGAATTTCAGCTTCGTCTAACTTTAGACGGCTATTACGTCGATCTCCGGATCGATCTCTTCCTTGATCATATTTTCGATCGCCATTAGCGTACCGGACAGCGAACTTGGGCAGCTGCCGCAAGCTCCTTCATAACGAATCTTCAAAGTATTCGATTCAAGTTCGACTATCTCGAGCCAACCGCCATCGCCAGCCAGATACGGCCGGATCCTGTCGTCAAGTAATTCGTTTATTGCAGCGATCTTTGGATCGTCAGCAATCGCAGCCGCGATCGCCCCCCCAACGCTGCTTGCAGCAGGGCTGCCATTGCTGACCGAATTCACTACGGATGTCGCCGCCCGAATTGGGACTGCTAATTCTGGCAGTAAATCATCCCATTCCGCTAGATCAGTCTTTTCCACAGTGATCATCTTGTCCATATAGAACACCGAGACCACTTCGCCCACGTCGAAAAGTGACTTAGCTATTGCGTCGTTAGTCGCGTCGGACTCGGACTTAAACGAATGCGACGTACCGTGCGAAATAGGTTCCTTCAAAAGGAATTTCACGGCGTTCGGATTCGGTGTTTCCTGAATGTCAGCTATCTTCGGCATCTCGTTTCTACAACTTTCACGAAAAAGGTAAACATTAAGTTTTATTAATCCTTACCTTTTTGTCAACATTATACCGTAGATTGATCAAAATTGCCCACTCTGGAGGGCAACCAAAGAAATAGGGCCCGGAATCAACCTAAGGCCCAAAATCATTGAAATGAAATTCTTAGAGACGGAAAGGCCGCCTCTTAACATCCATGACGCGACAACCAGTATCGTAACTACTCAGTAATGTGAATGTCTTCGTTCTTGTTGACCCTGCCGGACAAGAACATCCCACCGGCACCTAGCGTCAGCAGCACGAACAAAATACATCCAATAAGGTACAGCTTATTATCGCCGCTACCTGTATAAAACCAGAAACACGCAGCCGCAATAATAGCGGAAATCAAAGCCAATACGGCATACAGCATATCCTTCACAAAAATCACCTCCGATTGTCGAAAAAGGCTAAAACTTACGAAGTTCGCTGGTTCCTTTTAGGGCCCTTAGAAAAAATTAAGGTTGCCCATCTAATCGACCTGTAAACTTTTCAAACTGCTTGATACGAAACGCTTTAATAGTAACTCCATTTGAGTTCAAAACGCAAGCTGTTTTGGCTACGCGTTACCGGGTTTTAACATTGGCAACGACTGTTCGCGGCACACCTTGAAGATCAGGAACGATCTCGACTGCGGCCCAGTGATCGACCGAGAATAGCTCACTAACCGCATTCGCCTGATCAAATCCGATCTCCATCAACAACTTCCCATCTGGCCTAAGAAACCGCGGGGCGTCGATAGCTATAGAGCGAATGATCGAAAGTCCGTCGCTCCCGCCGAACAGCGCAAGGTGGGGTTCAAACTCGCGTACTTCGACTTGAAGGGAGTCGAGATCCCTGGCGGGAACGTATGGCGGGTTCGAAACGATCAGATCGAATCGTTCGTCGCGAACCGCTGAATAAATATCCGAGTGCCGCAGATCCAAGCGGCCATCCACGCCATGGGTAATAGCGTTCTTCCTTGAAATTTCGAGTGCCTCTTTGGAAATATCGAGACCGACCGAGGCAGCCACCGGCAAATTATGCAGGATCGACACGGTAATACATCCGGATCCTATTCCGACCTCACAAAATGTCGGTCGATCTGAACTCGCTAAAAACTTCAACGCAATTTCGACTATTATTTCAGTTTCGGGTCGCGGTATCAGAACGTCCGGAGAGATCTCAAAATCGAGCCCGTAGAATTCCTGATTCCCCCGTATATACTGCAGCGGCTCTCGATCTGACCGACGCCGAACGTAACTCAGGAATCGGTCGAGTTCGATCTGGCCAAGTGAATATTCAGGATGGGCTCTAAGAAAGGCGCGATCCCTTTCGAGCGCCATTGCAAGCAGCGAAGCGGCCTCACGGCGCGCCTCCGGGACCCCGCTTTCAGCAAGAATGTCAGCCGCAGTGATCAGATTTTCGGCGATCGTAGTCATAAATTCGCATATGCAATATACTACGGCGAACGTTACCCTTGGGAATCTGAAATTTTTACGAGACTTTTGCCCTTTTTTGGTAAACACTTCATAATACTTTCTGTTCGGGTTACGGCGCTATTTCGGCGGGTGATTATGAAATTTGTTTCGGATATAAGGCTATTGCTGCTCGGCCTATGGCTTGGTTCGGCGGTTTTTTTTATCGCGGTTGCCCAGAGCGCGTTCGCGGTCCTGCCGGAGCTTGAAATGGCGGGTTTGGTAGTTAATCGCACTCTTTCGATCCTAAACATAGGTGGGCTTATTATTGCCGCATCGCTCATGTTGACCTCATGGTTCGTCCGTAGAGATGCGAATCGCCTTCTCGTCTGGTCGGAAAGGTTTTTGCTCTTAGTTGTGGCGGCAGCTTGCGCCGTAGGGCAATTTGTCATTGGGCTCTGGCTGTCGATGGTCAGGACCCAGATCGGACGACCGATCGACGACGTTCCGGTCGACGATCCGTTAAGAATTCAATTCAATAACCTTCACGAATATTCGACGTGGATGTTATTTGCCGCGATGATCGCCGCCCTGCTTGCATTTTTTATTATTTCCAATCGCAGGTTTGGGCAGAAGCCCGTTATAGGCACCGATTTTGATTTTCAAAAGGACCTCAAGGTTTAGCGCGTATATGGAATTGATCGAAAAGGCCGGCGAATTTTCCAATAGATTTTCGCGATGGAACGGTGACGAAACCCTCGTCGGTTATCCGTTCGTGCAAAACACGCATGCGCCGTTCACGCCGGTTCGGCGGTCGCTGCCGATGCTGAATTTGGCGCTAATATCATCCGCAGGCGGCTATATTAATGGTACGACCGGATTCGATACCGAGGAGCGCGACGGCGATATCCAGTTTCGCGAAATCCCCATTGAGGTTGAGGCGGCGGATATGTTGTACGCTTCGAAGGGCTATGATCCGGCCTCAATCACGCAAGACCGAAATTCGCAGATTCCAATAGATCGTCTGCTCGAGTACGAAGCAAATGCCGTGATCGGCCGGTTAAATCATGTGTGGTGGAGCCTTAGCAGCTTTATACCGAATGCTCGGCTCGTTGCCGAAGTGATCGCTCCGAAACTCGCCGAGCGGTTTGTGCGATATGAGATCAACGCCGCATTGTTTATCCCTGCATCTCGTCTCTGCCACCAAACGCTGGGAATACTCGCCCGCGGAATCGAACAAAACGGGATACCGACAATGATGCTGTCGGTCGACCGAGGTGAATCCGAACTCGTCCGCGCCCCGCGAACAGCGTACTACGACGGTGAGCTTGGTTCCGTCGCGGGCCTGCCCAACTGGCCTGAGCACCAGCTGCGCATCCTTGATGAATCGCTGCGCTGGATCGAAACTTTTGATCAGCCCGGGGCTAGGAAACTCGCAGTTGAGATCGAATCACAAGTTGAGGCAGCACGCGGCGAAAGGTAAGTAGGATCCTGCATTGCGCCACCTACAAAATGCCCATTTGCCATCTTTTTATTGCCGCGAGCGGATAGATCAGCATTACGATGTTCAAGATAAAGCTGTCACGGATCCACAACAACAATATAACCTCTACCAACAGAAAAAAGACAAGCGACCGCCACCACCCAAGTTTCATTGCAATATAAAACCCAAATGCGCAAGCAATAACATCTCCGATGGAATTCATTATCGAATCACCAAAATAATCCTGCGAAGCTGTATTCTCGCGATATTTCTCAATAATGAAACTCGAATTCTCAAGGATCTCCCAGCCAGCTTCCACAACGATCGAAATGAAGAAACGCCACGACACCGGGAGACTGGAAAAAATGACCGATGCGATCCAGAAGATCAATACGCCGTGGAGGACATGTGTGAAGGTGTAAGGGTCAAATAGATGCTGCGACGTGTGGCTGCTACCCCAAGCGTCATTCACGTAAACGCCGTAGTCGTTTAATTTACACCACCAGATGCGTCCTTGTCCGTTGAGTACGGCCGCCATCGCGACAAGAGCCCCTACGCTTAGGGCCAGCGGTAATTTGGTTCGTCGACTTACGTTTGAATTGTTCATCGTCCATCGTGATTGTCTTTCGTTATAGGTCATTATTCAAATCGCCAATACCAAATTCGCTGACATACTGATTGCTTGTGTTCCCTCTCCTCTTTGCGTGAGAATGGTGTATGAATCGATCAGATAGCTTACGGCGGGTCAGAGATCGGCAGGATCCATGGGATATTGTCGTTATCGGCGGCGGCGCTACGGGTGTAGGCTGTGCCCTCGATGCCGCTTCCCGAGGTTTTGACGTGCTTCTGCTAGAACGCGACGATTTCGGTAAAGGAACGTCAAGCCGCAGCACAAAGCTTATCCACGGGGGCGTGCGATATCTCGCACAGGGAAGGATATCGCTTGTTCGCGAAGCATTGAAGGAACGCGGAATTTTACGCCGGAACGCACCGCATATTATTCATAAACAAGCGTTTATCGTCCCATGCTACAGTTTTTGGCAAAAGGCTTTTTACGGCGCCGGTTTGAAAATATATGATCTGCTGTCAGGCAAATACAGCTTTGGAAAATCGCAAATTCTGTCCAAATCAGAAACGCGCGATCAGCTGCCGTCAATCAAAACGGAGGGTCTTTCCGGAGGCGTTCTGTATTACGATGGGCAATTTGACGACACGAGGCTGCTGATCGGTCTGGCCATAACCGCGCACGATCATGGAGCTGCGGTATTGAACTATGCAAGGGTCAGTGCATTCCAGAAAGACGAAAAAGGCCGAATAAACGGTGTCGAATTCGAAGATGTCGAAAGCGGAACGATAAATACCGTATCTGCGAAATGCGTCATCAACGCGACCGGCATTTTCTGCGATTCGATCAGAAATTTGGCAGTCGCGGAAGCCAAACCGGTTGTCACGTACAGCCAGGGGATCCATCTGGTCTTCGACCGCAAATTCCTGCTGTCGGACGCGGCGTTGATGATACCGAAAACGAGCGACGGTCGGGTGCTTTTTTGCATTCCGTGGCTTGGGTCTTTGCTTGTAGGCACGACGGACACGCCGATCGACCGGCCGTCGCAAGAGCCGGAAGCCCTGGAATCGGAGATCAATTTCGTTCTTGAAGCCGCCGGTCAATATCTTGCGGTCAAGCCGATGCGGAAGGATATCCTAAGTGTTTTTGCGGGAATTCGTCCACTCGTAAGTTCGGGAAGATCGCATAAAACCTCGGCGATCTCACGCGGTCACGAACTGTTCGTAGAAGAATCGCGTCTCATTACGGTCACCGGCGGAAAGTGGACTACATATCGTCGCATGGCTGAAGACGCGGTTGATAAGGCGGTGGAGAGTTCCGATCTTGAACTGCGAAAATGTATCACGAACAATCTGGCGATCACGGGCGGCGATCCGTCAAACGAAGAAGCAAGGCTTCATCCGGATCTGGCCGTTACTCGAAACGATGTGATTCGGGCGGTGAGTGAGGAGATGGCTCGAACCTTGGAAGACGTGCTTGCACGTCGAACAAGGGCCCTTTTCTTAAATGCACGGGCAGCGATTGAAATTAGCCCAAAAGTCGCCGAGATAATGGCCGAAGAGCTCGGAAATGATATGGAATGGATGGAAAGGGAAATCGACGTGTTCAAAAAGCTTGCTGTTTCGTATACGCGTCCTTTAGCGTAGGCGGAGTACGGACCTCATTCGTTTCGCTATTCCGTCGAAATTGCATCTTCTCCGTGCAAAGCCGCGTTCAAAGTGTGCCAACTTAGGCTGGCGCATTTTACGCGTGCCGGGAATTCCAATACACCGGCGAATATCTTCAATTTGCCGAGTTGATTCTCGTCGGTTTCGATATCCAAGTCGCCCGTTACCATGCGGTGAAATTCATTGAAGACAACCTCGGCCTCACCCTTCGACTTGCCTCGGATAACCTGAGTCATCATGCTCGCCGACGCTTTCGAGATCGCACACCCCGACCCCTTGAACGCGACGTCCGTCACCGTGTCTCCATCCAACGCTACGTAAACACGCAACGCATCACCGCACAACGGATTATTCCCGTCCGCTGTTCTGTCCGCATCAGTGATCTCGCGAAAATTCCGCGGATTCTTGTTGTGCTCTAAAATCGTTTCCTGATACAGGTCGCTTAGTTCTGACATCTTGTCTAATTCAAAATACTATACTCTTGTTTATACGTCTTCATCTCCAAGGCCTGCCTAAAAAGTGTCGAGAAATCTGTTACTCGCTGTGTCCAACCAGTGGAAATCCGTTCTTCTCGTTTTGCTAACTCTTCATTCGCCAACCAGGATTCAATTACAGCTTTGGCGTTCTTTCCTCCAATTCGAGAAAGGGCAAATGCCGCACTGACGGCAAACTCAGGTCTTTGAGATACAACATCACGGATCACATAAACAGTTTTCTCGTCGCCGAAATTGGCTGCCAGATCAAATATTGTTGATTCCTCTACTCGTCCTCGACCTGGAAAAGACGGCACGTTTTCCAACATCAGTTTCCAATAATTAGAGTTTTTCTGAACAGCTAAGCTATAAGCAGCTGTTCCAAAAACATCACTATCGAACCGCTTCTTATCTTTAACTGATGCAACCTGCAGCAAAACGCGAATACCAAAAGCCGGCGACGCTGCAGCCGCAAAATGGACCGCACAATACCTTTTGCCCCAGTCCTCGCTCGAATACTCTCTCTCCAAGCGTCCTTCTAAGTCGATAGCAATTTTAGAATTCGCTAAATAGTCAATGACATCTATTCCAAGGTCTTCTGAGCAATCGTACGCGCCGAAGATACGCATATAATTGTCGTAGCCCTTGCCCCAAGGAAAAACAAAAGAGGCCTTTAACACGCTGAAACTATCTTTCGTTCTCTTTAAGAACAAGACATGTCTCGAACCTTTCCCGATGCCCGTCGCGGAGGCAACAAAATTTAAGGTTAGAGACGTTTCGGTCAAATCTCCTTTGAATATTCTAAGAACCTTTACTTTTGATTCGTAAACCGTGAAACCGCCGCTAAATCCGATCGCCTCCTCAAAACTTTCGGATTCGGCCAAAATAATCAGATCAGATTGACTAACGGTCGCAGTTAAATTGTTGGAGGCCTTTTTCTTTAATGAGGCGGCTGAATATAGATCCCGAAGGTGCTCAGGGAATTCTCCCAAATAGGGTTGATCATAGAGGTTCTCGCCAAGGCCTACGATGGGAATAAAGAGAGTTAAAAAATAAAGTACCAACGTAAACGCTATCTTCACTATTCCCTCCATTCGGCCGAAATCAAGCAAAACCTCGATAACCTTCCGCACCGTATTAACTCGTTTGACGCAGCTTTTCTGCATCCGCCAAATCTTGCAGCCGACCCACTACTTCCTTGTTTATTATCAAATCGTCACGCGAGATAAAATCTACTTCCAGATCGAGAAACGAACCTTGAACTCTTCGATTCCAGCAACTCTCAAATTCTACTCCCGGAATCTCAATCCAGATATCAACCTGATTCGGCGGTGTTCCCATAGTGAAATAGTAACCATGAGCCGAAAAGTCGCTTGGCTGCAATCCTTAAAGCGGGGCACCAAAGTCCAACAAAGCAGCAAACACGTTGGCGGCGTTTGCTGCGTCCCTCGCGTTCCAAATGTCAAGATCCTTCGTGTAGCGCGGTTCCGTATGCTTCATCACGGCATAACCGCCAATGATGAGGAACCTAGCGCTTGACCGGCCGAAGGCCGCCAACAGTTCTTTGAAGTCTTGATTCACGCAGGTCTTCTCCCTTCATCGAATGAGCATCTATGACCATTTGCCACGCGGCCTCGAATTTTGCATCATCCGGCTGTTGCCGCCAGTAATTGACGGCCGGATATTTTTCCGCGTCCTCGATCTTTCCATACCACACTTTGATATCTCGCTTTCTGTTCACGCAAACACCTCAATAACCTTTTGCACTGCATCGGCCAGCTTATCAACCTCTTCACGAGTATTATAAAACGCAAAACTCGCGCGAGCGGTGGCGGGCACATCGAAGAACTGCATCACGGGTTGGGCGCAATGATGGCCGGCGCGGACGGCGATGCCTTGTTGGTCGAGAATTGTGCCGATGTCGTGCGGGTGAATGCCTTCAATAGTGAATGAAAGCACCGAAGCCTTGTTCGCCGCCGTACCGATAATCTTCACATCCGGGATATCGGACAGCCGTTCGGTCGCGTATTCGAGCAGCTCGTGTTCATACTTGGCCGCGGCCTCGAAATCTATCGAGTTTATGTAATCGATCGCCGCGCCTAAGCCAATACCCGCCGCGATCGCCGGAGTTCCTGCCTCGAACTTTTCCGGAACCGGCGCAAACGTGGTCCCTTCAAAACTCACGGTCCGGATCATCCCGCCGCCGGTTTGATACGGCGGCATTTTATCGAGCCATTCGCGCTTGCCGTAAACGATGCCGCTTCCCGTTGGCGCGAACATCTTATGACCCGAAAACACGTAGAAATCTGCGTCGAGGTCTTGAACATCAACCGGAAAATGCGGAACACTCTGGGCCGCATCGACGCAGACCGGAGCTCCGAATTTGTGTGCTGTCGCGATAATTTCCTTGATCGGGTTGATGGTTCCGAGCGCATTCGACACGTGCGTGACCGCGACGATCTTTGTCCGCTCGCTGAGCAGACCTTCATATTCGTCGATTAGCAATTCGCCACGCTCATTCATCGGGATCACGCGTATCGTCGCGCTTTTTTCTTCGGCCACCTGCTGCCACGGAATGATGTTCGAATGGTGCTCCATTTGGCTGACGATGATCTCGTCACCTTCGCCGACAAATTTGCGTCCGTAAGAATTCGCGACAAGATTAATGCCCTCGGTGGTGCCGCGGACGAAGATGCATTCAGCAGATTCTTTGGCGTTTATAAAACGCTTTACCTTTTCGCGCGCCGCTTCGTAAGCCGTGGTCGCATGTTGTGAGAGGTAATGCACGCCCCTGTGGATATTCGAATGCTCTTCCTCAAGATATTTCGAACCGCGATCGATCACGATATGCGGCACCTGTGACGAAGCGGAGTTGTCCAGATAGACAAGCGGCTTCCCGTTCACCATCTGTGAAAGGACCGGGAAATCTTTGCGAACTTTATCTACGTCCCAATTACTCATTGTTTTAACAGCCGTCATGGTAATTAGCCTCCAACGCTATCGTTTGCCGGAAAATGCGGCCTTTGGCTTTTCCTTTACTGGAGTCGCCGGCTTCGAGCGTGCCTTTTTATCCTCACGGGCGATATACTCGCGCAATGCGGTGTCAATAGTTGCCGCACGCCGCTGTTTTTCACCGGCGATCTCATCGATTCGCTTTAGTAACGATTCTTCCAATATTAAGGATGTTCTTACTCTCATAGTGTTTTTATACTTCCAGTTTTACGTTTAGACGATGTAATACGGATGCGTCCAGGTCCGCCTTGATGCTTTCGATCTCGATCTTGCGAATGATCTCCTCGGCAAACCCATAGGTCAGGAGATTTCGTGCCAAATTCTCAGGCAGGCCGCGCGTCAACAAATAAAACAACTCCTCTTCTTCGAGCTGCCCGACGGTCGCTCCGTGCGAGCATTTCACGTCGTCATTAAATATCTCAAGCTGCGGTTTTGTATCAACGCGGGCATCGTTCGACAGCAGTAGATTCTTGTTCGATTGCTGGGCGTCAGTTCCATGTGCACTCTCACGGACGAAAACCTTGCCGTTAAAAACCCCGCGAGATCTGTCGTTGAGCACACCTTTATAATTTTGATGCGATGTACAATTGGGCACGAGATGATCGATGATCGAATGTGTGTCGTTATGCTGGGAGCCATTAAGCATATAAAGCCCATCCACAAATGCCTCGCCGCCTTCATCAGTAAATTTCAGATCGATATCGTGGCGCGAAAGACCCGCACCGATATTGATGTTTGTCGAATCGTATCGACTGCCGCGTCCCAGGCTTATTTCGGTCGTGCCAACATTAAACGCCGCGGCGGATTCTTTCTGGACACGGTAATGCGTCAGGTTCGCATTGTCTTCGACCAGAATTTGTACCGCCGTGTTGGTAAAACTCTTTCCCGGCGAAGCATAGGTCTCGATGACGGTCGCTTTGCTTCCTGCCTCAGCAATTATCAACAAATGAGGAAAACCCGCCGCATTTTCATCGCCTGCAAACGAAATTTCAATCGGACGTTCAACCTTTGTTTCCTTCGGGATCGTGACCGTGACAAATTCGCCGAAGGCCAGATTCAACGCCGCAAACCCATTGCGTTTGAACCGGAAATTCTTTGCCAATTCTGCGAACTTGTCGTCGATCGCCGGCTGATCTTGACGCCCAGTATTCACGGTCCAAGTCTCTTTAGAGATCGGGGCCACATTAGTATATTTCCAGTCCTCGATCTTAACCGCCGGAAAGCCATTTTGCTCAAAATGAGCAAAGGCGAGTTCTCGCAATTCACGGAGCCAACCCGGCTGATCGGCCGCTTCCATGAATTGCCTAAAATCGCTCGAATAATTCGTTTCTGTCACTGCCTGTAAACTCATTTCGTAAACTTCTTTGCCGCCTGAATTGCCGTTTGTAGATCGTCCGGAATAGACATTTTTCTAAACGGGCTCACGTTCGCACCACCCGAATTGCCGACCGGAAAAATTCCGAATGGCGTCTTTGTTGACGCTCCGACGATTCGAAACAATTGTCCAAATATCTCTCGCCAGTCCTTCAGCTTCCAGCCAATTTTCAGCATTAGCCAGTGAACACGCGTGTGTTCAAAGGTTATTGCCTGACCAAGGATGTGCGCTCTTTCCAAATGACGGAACGCCGCCTCCAATTCGCCTTGATCAACGAGATCTGCCGCGTTCGCGATCTCAGTTTCAATGAGCTGTTTTATATTAGCTGACATCCTAATTTCCCGTGGCTTTAACCCAATCGTAGCCCTTTTCTTCCAGCTCGATCGCAAGCTCCTTGCCGCCCTCTTTTACGATCCGCCCGTTCGCCAATACGTGGACCATATCCGGCACAATGAAATTCAATAGACGCTGATAATGCGTAACGAGAATGATCGCGTTCTCGGGGCTTCGCAGCTTATTTACGCCTTCGGCGACTATCCGAAGCGCATCAATATCCAGGCCCGAATCGGTCTCGTCGAGGATCGCAAGAACCGGTTCAAGCACTGCCATTTGTAATATCTCATTGCGCTTTTTCTCGCCGCCCGAAAACCCCTCATTTACGGAACGCTTGAAAAACTGCGGATCCATATCGACGATCTTTGCCTTTTCTTTCAGGTAATCGTTGAATTCGAGCGGATCGAGTTCTTCCTGGCCGTGATGTTTCATCTTCTCGTTAAAAGCGAGTCGAAGGAACTGCGAATTCGAAACGCCCGGCACCTCGACCGGATATTGAAACGCCATAAAAACGCCTTCACGGGCACGTTCGTCGGGTTCGAGATCGAGCAAATTTTTGCCTTCATACAAAACTTCTCCGGAAAGAACTCCGTATGAGGGATGCCCGGCCAGAACCTTAGACAACGTCGACTTGCCCGAACCGTTCGGTCCCATGATCGCGTGAACTTCCCCCTTACTAACCTGCAAATTCAGGCCCTTCAATATTTCTTTGCCGTCAATGCCGGCGTGTAGATCTTTAACTTCCAATAGCATCTTGTTTTGATCGTCCTTCTAAATACTTGTCCATCTCAAGGCCCGCCGTGCCATACCATTCGTCGGCCGTCGTGTCGCGAACCCGTTTGAAACCATGTTTTTCGTACAACTCCTTCGCCCCCGGAACGAAATAAGTCGTGTACAAAAACATCCGTTCGATCTCGCTCGTCGATACGTGATCGTTTAAGGCATCGAGCAACTTGTGACCGATCCCAAAGCCTTGAGCCGCCGGCTGAACCGCCATGCTGCGGATGTAAAGCCCTTCCGGTTCGGTGGTCAACGAGACCGTTCCTACCACGCGGCCTTCGATCTCAGCAACCCAGATCGGACCCTCATCGAATCGCCCCGCAATTACTTCCGCCGATGGCGTGACAACTTCAAACGCTTCCGGCGTGTAGTGCTCGCGAAACGCCGAGAATGCCTCAAAGAGGACGACCGCTATTGATGCAGAATCCTCAGGCGTCGCAAGCCTGATCTTAAGCTCCGATGCGTTTTTCATTCCCGGCTTCGATAAATATCTCGCCCTTCATATACAGCTTCGCGTTGCCTCCGATACTTACCCTGTCGCCGTTCAGAGAACAGAATAATTCGCCGCCGCGAGCTGAGACCTGGCGTGCGAACACCTCGGTTTTCCCAAGCACTCCGGCCCAATAGGGAATCAGCGAGCAATGTATCGCACCCGTAACAGGATCTTCCGGTATGCCGAGTTTCGGAGCGAACATCCTCGACGCAAAATCGCAGTCATCCCCTGGAGCCGTCAATATCACTTCGTCATAAGGAAGCTCTATAAGTGCCGGCATGTCGGGCGTTACCCAACGCACGTCTCGTTCATTCTGCAGACGCACCATTACCATGTTACCTTGAGTTTCCCATGTCCCAAGCGGCACCATCCCGAGTGCTAATGCTATCGCCGCTTTTGGCTCGATCTCCGTCATCGGAAAAGCCGGAAAATCAAGCACCAACATGTCGCCTTGTTTCTGAACGCCGAGTTCGCCGCTTCGGTCCGAATGAAACCGGATCAAATCTTTCTCCAATTTCAACTCGTTAAAGATCACAAACGCGCTTGCAAGTGTCGCGTGCCCGCATAGGTTCACCTCAACCGTTGGCGTAAACCAGCGAATGTGGTACCGAGACCCTTCCCTCACAAAAAAAGCGGTCTCGGAAAGATTATTCTCGGCAGCGATCTTCAACATCGTCTCGTCCGGCAGCCAGCCGGCAAGAGGAACGACCGCCGCCGGGTTCCCGCCAAAGGGCTTCGATGTAAACGCATCAACCTGAAAGATCTGCAATTTCATAGCTAGTTATTTATTTCCCGATAGAAACATGCTGAGTATCGAACGAGGCGCCCCTCTCCTCTCGCCGCCACGACACCCAGCCCCGCAGATGCATGATCAAAAATATCGAACTGCCAATTATGACCGCCATACTTCCCGTCATGACGCCGAAAGTGATCCAACTTGCGCTCGCAAACACAAACGCGAGAAAACCGTATTTATTTTTGTTGCCCAACAAGTAAACGCCTGTTAAACCGCAAACGGTGGCAAGCCAATCGATTCCGTAAAATTGCATAATTCACTTCGTCACCCGGCGGCGGCGATCGCCTGTATCTCGATCTTGGTATCAAAATGAAGATCCTTTACTGGAACGATCGCACGTGCCGGCCGATGATCTCCCATAACTCGAGCGTAGGCACTGTTCACCGCCTCCCATAGCTCCATATCCGAAACATAGATCGTCATTTGCAGCACACGCTGAAGATCGCTGCCAGCCGCACGCAAAACAGCTTCTACGTTTTTCAGCGCGAGTTCTGTCTGCTGTTCGATCGACCCGGTGAACGGCTTTCGCGTTTCGAGGTCCAGCGGCAACTGCCCAGAAACGTACACGGTGCCATTATGTTCAATGCCGGGCGAATAATGCCCGGCAGGCTTATCAACACCATCGAGATAGATGCTTTTCATATTGTCGAAATCATCCGGCAAACTTTAGTGCAAGAATCGTAAGATCATCGTTCCTCAACGCGTTTCCGCGAAAAGCGTCGACGGCCTCAAGGCAATTTCGGACAAGCCTAGGCGTATTATGCTGAAACGCGTCCTTTACCGATCCCAGCAACCTATCAAACCCGAATTCCCGCTCGTCGTCATCGACGGCCTCGGTAACGCCGTCGCTATACAGCAATAGCGAATCGCCTTTGTCAAGAAGCACGCAGCTCGCCCCAAAATCGGTGTCACAAAATAGCCCTAGCGGCAGCCCTGACCCATCGATCGAAGTATTCTCGCCTTTTTTGACGACGATCGGCGGCAAATGCCCTGCGTTGCATATCTCCACTTCTCCCACGTTGTTGATCTTCCCCAGGATCAACGTCGCGTATTGGTTTGCCAGCGTACTTTCGCAAAACAGTCGGTTCGCACGGCCCATCAACTCGCGCAGCGGCATCCCGAGCGGTACAAGTGAATGGAACATCGCATGGAGATTGGACATCAATAACGAAGCCGCCATACCTTTGCCCGAAACATCGCCAAGAATAAAATAAAGTTCGCCGTCATTCCGAATAACATCTACGTAGTCGCCGCTGACGATACTCGCGGGCTGATAAACAAAATCAACCTCAGCGAAATGCGCGCCAAAATTCGTTCTTGGTAACAGTGCGTTCTGAATCATAGATGCAAGCCCCAGATCGTCTTCAAGCGATTGCCTTTGCTTTTCGGAAAGATCCCCTAGACAAACACGCATTAACGGGTCGGCGAGGGGCGTTCGGGCTCGATCGGGTCGTGACACTCCTCGCAAAGGCCGTAAGTGCCATTTTCAAATCGCTTCAATGCCGCATCGACCTCGGTCAACAGCCTCGTGAAATCCGGATCGAGCGCGTTTTGAGATTTCGCGATCTGCAGCCGTTCCCGGCGGTCTGCGAGCTGTTCATGCAGCATCGAATCCAGTTCTGCCGCGGCGGCCGGCGCGAGTGCTGTTTGTGCGCTGTCCATATTTCTCCTAAACTCCCCCTGGTGGTTCGCTATCCTGTCTCACCCGCAAGAATTTTCTCGATTTCGGTCGCCAATTGCTCCAAATCGTTCTGGGCGATATTCCAAATAATTTCAAGATCAACCGACGCGTAGCCGTGGATTATACGATTTCTCGTCGCAATCATTTTCCGCCATTCGATCTGCGTATGGTCAGAGCGAACTTCATCAGACAAATTGTTGGCCGCTTCGCCGATTATCTCCACGTTTCTGACCACTGCATCAATCGTCTTCCGGTCCTGTTGGAAGCGATCGTAATCAAGATCTTGCACATAACCTTCGATCCTTCCGATGCAGTCCAGAATATCGCGAAGAAAAACTCGATTATCTTTTTCCATAAAGAACTTGCAGGTCTTTCATCACATATTCGCGTACATGCGGACTCAAGCTACTCTCGGTAATTAAGTCAACCTTCCTTCCCAATTTATCTTCGATCTCAAAGGCTGCATCGAGCCAATCAAAGCCCTTGGGCTTAGAAAAGCGCACCAGAAGATCTATGTCGCTTTGGCTGTTTCCCTCACCACGGGCAAGCGATCCAAAAAGAGCGCAAAACGAAATATCATTGCGACGGCAAATCTCAGCGATCTTTTCTTTCTCGAATAACGCTAATTCCATATTCTATTCGTCGTGCTCGATACGGTCCACAATGACTTGATTCGCTAGAGTTTTGACATTCCGAATAGCGGCTTCTTTCGAATCGCCGTAAACGAGCACGCCGTCGAACTCATCAATCTCCGCAATCCACCGGCCGTCGTCTTCTTGTTCTAGTTCGATTGCTAGATTCATAGTTCGTGTAGAGTTGTCATCGATTGCTTGACGGCTCCTCGTATCCTGGCAATTCGTACTCTGAATTGTTCTCAACTAACTTAACTTTTACCCCATTGAAAAAATCACCGTCATGCAACTCTCGAAAATCTTGCAAATAGTAATACGGGTTCCATTTTGAAACCTGAAGGTCGCTTTCATTAGTCCAACCCTCTGCTCGATACGCGTCAGGCAACTTGAACCTTGCTAAGTCAAGTCCGTCAATATTTGCAGGGGTCACCGTCGAAATCACCCTTCCATATCCTAGAGCTCCCATATCGTGCTGATATATTACGATGCGAGAATTACCGTTTGGAGAAGGCTCATTTCTCCAAATCTTGAGATCAGAATCAGTAATAAACGTGCTGACCGGTTCGTCGGCCGATGCGCATGAGATTGCAATACAACCGATCGCAACAAGAACAAGTCTCCTAACTCGGCGCATCACCCAACACTCCCTTCCAACTTCAAGCCCAACAGCTTCGTCGCCTCGACCGCATATTCCATCGGCAGTTCGCGAAACACCTCTTTGCAAAAGCCATTGATAATCAGCGAAACCGCGTCTTCCTGCGAGATTCCGCGCTGCTGCAAATAAAAAAGCTGATCCTCGCTGATCTTCGACGTCGTTGCTTCATGTTCGACCTTGGCGGTGTTGTTCATCACCTCGATGTACGGGAATGTATTCGCTTCGGACTTGCCGCCGATGAGCATCGAATCACATTGTGTATAATTACGTGCACCCACGGCCTTCGGCATGATCTTGACGAGTCCGCGATAGCTGTTATTCGATCGCCCCGCCGAGATACCCTTCGAAATTATTGTAGATTTCGTGTTTTTGCCAAGATGGATCATTTTTGTGCCCGTATCGGCGATCTGTGCGTTGTTGGTCAGGGCCACGGAGTAAAATTCTCCGATCGAGTTATCACCTTGTAATATCACGCTCGGGTATTTCCACGTGATCGCTGATCCCGTTTCGACCTGTGTCCATGAGATCTTCGAGTTCACGCCTCGGCAGGCGCCGCGTTTTGTCACAAAATTGTAGATCCCGCCCTTTCCGTTCTCGTCGCCGGCGTACCAATTCTGCACGGTCGAATATTTGATCTCAGCATCGTCCAATGCAACAAGCTCGACGACCGCCGCGTGAAGCTGATTCGTATCGAATTGCGGTGCCGTGCAGCCTTCGTTATAAGCAACATAGCCGCCTTCTTCGGCAACGATGAGCGTCCGCTCGAACTGCCCCGATTCCTGCGTGTTGATGCGGAAGTACGTCGATAATTCCATCGGACACCGCACGCCTTTCGGAATGAAGACGAACGAACCGTCCGAAAATACGGCCGAATTTAACGCAGCGAAATAGTTATCATTCACCGGCACGACCGAACCGAGATACTTCTTTACCAACTCAGGATAATCCTGAACCGCTTCTGTAAACGAGCAAAAGATCACGCCCGCATCCAAAAGCTTTTTCTTATACGTAGTCGCGACTGAAACCGAATCGAAAACAGCATCTACCGCAACATTTCCGAGCATTTTCTGTTCACTCAACGGGATTCCAAGCTTCTCAAAAGTCCGGAGCAATTCGGGATCAAGCTCGTCGAGGCTTGCCTTTTTCTCCTTTTGCTTTGGTGCCGAATAATAAGAAATGTTCTGAAAATCGATACGCGGATATTCAAAATTCGCCCAATAATTCGGCTCCGTCATCTTCAGCCACTGCCGAAAAGCCTTCAACCGAAATTCGAGCATCCATTCCGGCTCGTTCTTCTTCGAAGAGATAAGTCGAACCGTGTCTTCCGATAGACCTTTGGCAATCGTCTCGGTTTCGATATCCGTAACGAAGCCGTACTTATATTCCCGATTTGTTAGTAATTCTGCTGCTGTCGACATTAATTTTATTTCACGGCAAAAGGACGATACGTTTCTGAACTAATCCGATCCAATGATGCGGTGAATCCTATTTATTACGTCTATCTCTATGCACTCTTCGGCTCCGTGGTGATTCGTTCCTCAAACACTCTGCGGCTCTATGGTTTTGTGGATTCCCTGAATCTGATGGAACATGGCATCCACCGAGCTTTCTGTTCCCACGAGCTGTGCCAGCGTAATCCGTGACAATGCATTCTCTACGATCTCGTGAAGGCCAACGATCACCGGCCTGATCCCGCAATCGCCGTTATGAATGCACGAATCGAGCACTCCCGTATAGCTTTCGCAGTGCTTTACCAATACATCGTCGTCGAGCACTTTTATGATCTCGCTCAGGTGTACCTCGTTCGCCGGCCGCGAAAGAAAATAACCACCCTTAGTCCCCCGGGTTGAATGGACAAAACCCGCCTTGTTCAATAGCCACAACAATTTACCTGCGTTCGCGGTCGAGATACCTTCCAGTTCCGCGATCTGCGGCAACGTTAGCGATTCACCGGCGCGCAGATTTGCAAGCTGTACCAGGCATCTCAAGCCATACTCCTCTTGTGCTGAAATCTTCATAAGCCAAACGCAGTTAAGCTCTTACCGCAAAGTACATTATCGCAAATCCTTACTATTTCGTCAAGATTACATCCGTTGAAATTTCCCCGTACTTTTCACGCCGCCGCCATTCGGGAATCAAGGAAAACTCATATCTGACTGTTAGCCCGGAGGCACTGGCCAATGAAATGGCGGCAGATCTCAAAATGAAAGCCGCCGCCCGAGTTCATTAATATTGTTGCGCCTAAAGTGAAAAATTGAAGCTCACGAACCCATTAGCCTTGACGGGCTGGCCATCCCGTACGAATGGCCGAAAGCGCCATTTACGGACGGCGTCTTTCGCGGCTCCCTGTAGAAGTGAGTTGCCGCTTGCGTTCTGGACCTCCTCTACGTTGCCTTCTTCGTCAACCATTACCTCAACCTTTACGACGCCCGTTGCTCGCATACTCCTTGCAGTCGGGGGGTAAACGGGTGAAGTTCGTTTTGTCGCATATACGATAAGTGAACCAACCTCCATCGGGCCCGTCTTCGCTTCCACAGTTTGAGGCTGAACATCAACCGGAACCGCATTATCCTGGGAACTTGACGTGACGATAGGAGGATTCATTACCTGCATCCTTTTCTCTACGTTATCACCATTGTTTCCGGCGATCAGACGCTGCCGTTCCGGTTCAGCGGCGGCATTGTTCTCTTTGGTATTTCTTAGATCTTCCTTCGGTGTCACGTTCGGCGTCGCCACGGCTTGCGGAATGGGTCGCTGTACAACTGCAACCTGTTGTTCGGACGGAATGCTTAGACGCGGAGATTCCTGAGTCGGAGGCTTAGAAACATTATTGTTTTCGGGTTTCGCGGCGGCCAGGTCTTGTTCAGTCGGCACAGTCGACGGAGCGACCATCGATACTCTTTGTGGAAAGGCCGGCTCCACCGAAGGCTCGTTGACCGCATTAATAACAACGCTGCGTGAACTTGCCATTCTTTCGCGTGCATCCCCGATCTCATCCTTCCAGCGACGTGCATCGTAATCGTCACGGGCGATCATGCTTCGTGATGTGCTTGCCTCTTCGAGCAAAGCCATCGCACGATCCGCTTTCGCTTTGTCCAGCCCTAGATCTTTTGATTGAGTTACTACAATTTCGAGCGTCTCCCGCATCTTTTCAATGTCGCTTACCGCCTCAAGCGGGAGGTTTCGATCCGAAACGCTTAGGCCCAATGCCCGATACCGCTCCGCGCGATTTCTAGCGCCGCCTACTACTTGTCCTGCGACGGCGTGATAATATGCGGACGCATTCGGATTGTTTGATTTGTATGATTTATAACACTCGGCTAGAAAATCCTGTGCACGCTTGTAATCACCCTGTTCGAGGTAGCTGTTCATCAAGAGTACATTGGTCACGGCGTGGACGGTCGGATCGTTTGTCTCACGTCGAATGTTCTCCAGCTCGTAGACTGCAGCGGTATAATTGCGGATCGCGATATAGGCTTTCGCCTTGGAAATACGATCCCGCGTGACATCTCCCGATGTCTGCGCTTGTATATTAAAAACAAAACTAAATAAAACCAATAAAACGGAAGTGCTAATCCTTCTGACATTTAACGGCATTTTCAGTCCTCCCATTTGACTTAAATTTTCCGTAAAGGCCAAGCGAACAACTGAGGAAGAAAGGCTCACTTTTAACGACCCTAACAAAGCAAAACTACTTTCAAAAAAATCGGGTCCCGACTCGGTTTTTGCCGATGCTTATTTCACAGACAGACTATTGATGATTTTCTTGCGGTACGCCTTTGCGTCTTTCTTTATATCATTTTCGTTCAGTGTGAGCAAACTTTTATCACGCATTACGATCTTGCCATTTATCACAACCGTGCGTACATCGGCGGCCTTCGTGGCATAAACAAGGTGAGAATATACGTTGTACATCGGAGTCTGGTGAAGACTGTCGAAGTCAACGATCACGATATCCGCCCGTTTTCCAGCCTCGATCGAACCGATCATTTTCTCCATATGCAGCGCCCTCGCGCCGCCTATCGTGGCCATTGCGAATGCTTCCTCGGCGGGCAGCATTTTTGGATCGCCGGTGTGAAGCTTTTGCAGCTTCGAGGCCGTATCCATTTCTTCCCACATACTCAAATCGTTATTTGATGCCGCGCCATCCGTTCCAAGCCCGACACGCATTCCCCGCTTCAGCATTGACGGTACCGGAGCGACTCCGGCACCTAGTTTCATATTAGATTGCGGGTTATGCGCAATCCCGACACCTCGCGCATTTAGGATGTTCAATTCGTTTTCATTCGCTTGAATTACATGCGCGGCTATTGTCCGATCCGTCAAAAATCCAATGCCGTCAACAAACTCTACGGGCCGTTTACCCTGATGTTTTTGTCGCACAAACTCCGTCTCCGTATTGGCTTCGGCAAGATGGATCAGCAGCGGTGCATTCAGTTTATTTGAAAGGTCGCGCGCTTCGAGCAGGTGTTCCTGCGAGACGGTATACGGGGCGTGCGGGGCGACGGCGGGAACGATCAGCGAATCGTTCTGCCATTTCTTTATGAATTTTTCGGTATACGCGAGTCCGGCTTCCCACGTCTTGTTATCGGGTGCAGGAAAATCGAGGATGGTCTCACCAAGTACGCCGCGCATTCCTGCCTTCTTCGTTTCGTCCGCGATGGCGTCCTCGAAATAGTACATATCGCAGTACGTCGTCGTACCGCCGCGGATCATCTCGGCTAGACCAAGCCGTGTTCCCGCTCGGACAAACGGTTCGTCGACATTTTTCGCTTCGGCCGGAAAAATAAACTTCGTCAGCCATTCCTGTAGATCGAGATCGTCCGCTATTCCGCGAAAAAGCGACATCGGCACGTGCGTATGAGTATTGATCAGCCCCGGAACAACCACCTTTCCTGCTGCGTTGATCGTCTGCCGGCCCCGGTATTTCTTTACGATCTCGTCCGTACGGCCGACGGCGACGATCTCGTCGCCCTTGATCGCAACCGCACCGTTTTCGATCATGCGTCGCTCGGCGTCCATCGTGACGACCGTTCCGCCAACGATGAGAAGATCCGCATTGGAGGCCACCCTTTTTTGGCCGAAATGCGAAAACGTCAGCATGATAAGCGAGATGGTGATTGCAATTGTTCGAGACATAAACTAATAGTTTCTTTCCTTGAGTTTCTCTACGTCCAGCAGATCTTGTAGCCGCCCTACATCCTCTTTATTCGCGATGAGGTCTCCTAACGAAATTACGTTGACGTTGATATCTTCAATGGTCGTGTTAAGCCGTCGCGAATACGCGACATTAAAGTCAACACCATTGAGATAGTTCAATATTTCTATCTTCATCGGTTCGACGCCCATTCGGACAACATTCTTCTTGGTCGAGGTTAGAGCCTTTTTAAGCTCAGGGCCGCCGAATCCGAAATCCACAAGAGCCTCCAGACATCTGGCAATATTTTCGGAATCATTAGACACTGCAATGTCGATGTCGTTCGTGTTTCGAACGTAGCCGTGAATAATAACCGCGTAACCACCAATCAGAAGGTATTCAACGCCCTTCGCGTTTAACGATCTGAAGAGTTCTTTGAAGTCTTGCGGTAGCTCTAGCTCCATATGCGATGCGCCTTAAGCGTTCGGCGTGTTGTAGACGCTCTTTAATAGTAGTGTTTCTCCAATACTCGATCTCGTCCGATTCGTCACCGACCGGCACGACCTTTAGCTTGGTCTTATCCAACCGCAATTCGGGAATGTCTTTTTGATCGCTCATTCTTCAATAAAATAATCTGAATCGATTCGCTTGATCTCATAGTTTGCAACAACCGAGACGCCAACATTGTATTCGATCATCAGGTCGGCAAGCTCATCACCGTCGATCAATATGATCTTGTTTTCAATATTCGCTGCAAAGTCGCGCGCTTCCTTCGAGTAATCGGAAGTGGTAATAAAGACTCCCTTCTTGCACGTCTCCCCGGTAATGCTCCAGCGAATTTCTGAATTTCCGGCCTACCGACAGTATTCTCCCAACGCTTTGCTTGCAAATAGATAACGTCAAGCCCAAGCCGATCTTCTTTGATCGTGCCGTCAATTCCGCCATCACCGCTCTTGCCTATCGCCTCGCCCGCATCTTCCATCGTCCCGCCATAACCCATCTTCACGAGGACTTCGACGACCAACCTCTCGAAAAAATTGGGTGAACAATGTTTGATACATCCAAAATGTCCGAGGCCAGACTGCTTCTAATAGCTAAAGAGGCCCTTTCCAGCGATTCCTCCGGTGTGCTCTCACTTTCTGCCGACGGTTCAACTTCAACGGCCAGCGCCGCTTTTTTCTTAATCGCTTTTCGTGTCAGGAATTCGGCAAACTCAGAATACTGTTTTAGTGTCTGATCGGTAATACTTGACGGTTTGGTAGCGAGTAACGAGAGGCCGCGTTCCGTTATTCGGAAAACACCCCTACGAGTTGATTCCAAGATCTTGGCTTGGCCCAAATAAGTTCTTGCCCATCCCACACGATCATCAATGATCGGTTTTCTACCGCTTCCCAAAAGCAAGGCACGCTCAGCGTCATTCAGGCAAAAATAATCGGCGACTGCGTTGGTTGCTTCCCTGAGCGAGTGTTCTTGTTGGTCGCTTGAAAACTCAAGAAGCGGCAGCATTGCGTCCTGATACGTAGGTAACGGCATAATCTTGCTTACTTCAAAAACTTAGAATCGAACGCTCTTGGGAGCAGCTCGCTCATCATTAGGGTTTCGGTTTTGCCGTGCAGATTGGCGAGGATGACGGGGACGTCGCCGCAGAATTCCCAGATTATCTGTCGGCAGACGCCGCATGGCGGTGTCAGTTCTTCGGTATCGACGACGACGGCGATGCGGCCGAACTTCTTTTCGCCGCGCGAGATTCCCTTCCAAATCGCGACGCGTTCGGCACAGACTGTCAGCCCATAGCTCGCTGATTCGACATTGCAGCCTGTATAGATTGTGCCGTCATCGGTCTCGACGGCGGCCCCCACCCTAAAATTAGAATAGGGCGCGTAGGCATTTTCGCGGACATCGTTTGCCGCATCGATCAATTCTTTATCTGAATGTTTCATTACAAACTTTTACTGCGCATCGACCATCGGCGGAAGTATTCTAGGCTTTCAAAAGCTGCTCCGCGTTAAGTTTCTCACGAACCATGCTGCACAGAAACTCGACGCTGACGCCCATCTGCGAGCCTTCAGGTATTATGATGTCTGCATGGCGCTTTGACGGTTCAACAAATTCGAAGTGCATCGGCCGAATCGTGCGTTCGTATTGTTCGAGCGTACGCTCAAATGTTCGTCCGCGCTCGTTAATGTCACGCCGCATTCGTCGCATTAGCCGAACATCGTCCGGCGTATCGACAAACACTCTGACATCAAGCAGATCAAGCACGCGAGGTTCGGCAAATATCAAGATCCCTTCGATAATTACAACGGGTTTTGGTTTGATCAACTCGGTTTCGTCGTACCGGGTATGCGTAACCATATCGTAAATCGGTTTGTCGACCGAATCACCTGATTTCAAACGCTTTATGTGGTTAACAAGTAGTTCATTGTCGATCGAATCAGGATGGTCGAAATTTGCCTGGTGTCTCTCATCAAGCGGCAGATCAGCAAGGTTTCGGTAATATGCGTCCTGCTCGATCAGGATAACCTTTTTCGCCCCCACCGTCTCGACTATCCGCCGCGCAATTGTCGTCTTTCCGGAGCCAGTTCCGCCGCATATGCCTATTATCATCGTCCTTTGTCCTTCTCTTTTGTCCTTCGGCGTTGTTCGCACCCGACTATGTCCCTATTTGAATTTTGATCAGATACAAATAACTAAGAACCCATCCGCCGAATTATTCGCCGCAGCAATTCCTTAAAAACACCGGCAACTCTAGCTCCGGTTTCCATCACTTGCTCGTGGTCGATCAATTCATCGGTCATTCCGGCTCCAAAATTGGTGATGCACGATACCCCGAGGACCCTCATACCCTGGTGCCGAGCCGCTATCGCTTCGGGAACCGTCGACATCCCTACCGCGTCGGCACCCAGCAGACGGTAAAGACGTATCTCCGCCGGCGTTTCGTAGGTTGGCCCGGACAGAGCACAATAAACTCCTCGATGAAGAAAATCCGTTAATTCCCGATCTTCGCCATTTTCGAATCGTTCGCGTGCGATCTCATTCGCAGCCTCGATCGCTGTCTCCTGAAATTCGCGGTCGTAGACCTCGGTCATATCCGGAAATCGCGGCCCAAATCGCTTGTCGTTCGCTCCGCGAAGCGGGTTCGTTCCCATCATATTCAAATGATCAGAAATAAGCATCAGGCTGCCCGGACGTACCTCTGTATCGAGGCCGCCGGCGGCATTCGTCAGAATCACGTTCTCGACACCCATCGCGCCAAAGGTTCGCATCGGAAACATGACCTGGTCCATATCGTAACCTTCGTAGAAATGAAACCGGCCTTGCTGCACCGCCACCGGTTGGCCGTCGAGTTCGCCCAGAACCAATTGTCCGGCGTGGCCTTCGACCGTTGATCGGGCAAAATGCGGTATCTGCTCGTAGGGAATTTTAACAGCGTCAGTTAATTCGTCGGCAAACGCACCCAAACCGCTGCCCAAGACGACCACCGTTTTTATGGGATCGCTGAATTTTGATCTTATAAAGGCCGCCGATTCCTGGGCCTTTTCGTACGACATACTTGGTTCCATTCTAATTTTCCTTTCGGTATGCTTCTCCCAACGCTTTCGGGGCCCGGGATAGGCCAATGAACCCTGCCAAAACGATTATCGTCAGCACATAAGGTATGATTTGAATGAATTGTATGGGTATATCCTCTCCGTTTATCTTTGCCCACGGTGCACCCTGGATCTGAATCGTGAGGGCCTCGGTAACCCCAAAGAACAAACACGCGACAAACAGCGGTACCGGACGCCATTTCGCCAAAATTAGTGCTGCGAGGGCAATAAAGCCTCGGCCCGCGGTCATGTTTTTTGTAAAGAGTGAGGATTGCCCGATCGATAGATAGGCTCCGCCCGCCGCGGCAAGAACGCCCGATAATATAACCGCTAGATATCTAAGTTTCGTGACATTGATGCCGGCCGCATCCGCCGCTTCCGGATTCTCGCCGGTGGCACGCAGACGAAGCCCGAACGGCGTCCTATACAACACGTACCAGACGATCGGAATTAGGATGAAGGCGAGGATCGAAGCAGCTGAGAAACTGTTGAAATAATTGGGCAGTTGAAAGGCCTTGTCGATCTGCGGCGTAGAGCCGGCCGAATCGTATACTGCACCGCTAATCAGCGCCGGCAATCCTATCATCAAGAAGTTTATGGCCATCCCGGCTACCACTTGGTCGGCCTCAAACTTGATACATGCGACCGCAAAAACCAGAGCCAGCAATGCACCGGAAGCGATCCCGCACAACATTCCAAAGTAAGGATTACCGGTTTCAAATGTGACCACAGCGGCCGTGAATGCGCCGGCCAACATAAGGCCCTCAAGGGCGATGTTGATTACCCCTGAGCGTTCGGAAAACAATCCGCCGAGCCCCGCAAAGATCAAGGGCGTCGCCGAGCGGATGGCCGAGAATAGAAATGCCAGAATTAGTGCAAATGTCAGATTCTCAGTCATATCGTCGCCTTCTTGCTGCGGGACCGCGTATAAATCTGCAGGCATGCAACAAACAAAATAATTATCGCTTGCAGGACCCATCCGAGGTCCTTTGAAACATTGCCGGTGAACGCGTCGACGAATATCTCACCTCGAAGCAGAACGCCAAAGAAGACCGCGGCGATCAATACGCCAATCGGGTGATTGCGCCCGAGCAAGGCTACGGCGATCCCAAGATATCCCCAGTCCGCCGAAAAGCCATCGTAATAGTTGTGACGCGTTCCGAGAACCTCGCCGATCGCGACCATACCGGCCAATGCCCCTGAGATGGTCATCGCGACGATGGTTTGTTTTTTCGGCGAAATGCCGCCGTACTCAGCTGCTAACGGATTCTCACCGACAGCGCGAAGTTCGTATCCCCATTTAGTCTTCCACAAAAACACATAGACGGCCGCGCACATTATCAGCGCGATCAAGAATGCGATGTTCAAAGGTACATCCGCCGGAAGAAAAGGCAGGAATTGATTTAGGCGCGGAATTTGAGCGGCTTCGCCGATATTCGCGGTCTGCATGATCGGGTCGCCAGGAATCTTGTAGTAATACTGTGTGAAGTAGCTGACGAGGGCAACAGCAATAAAGTTGAGCATTATTGTATTGATGACCTCGTGCGAACCGAATTTCGCCTTTAGAATGCCGGGAATTGCTCCCCAGATGCCGCCGGCGACTACTGCCGTCAAAATGCATAGAGGTATCAAGACGATCGCAGGCAGGCTCATCCACGACCAGTTCTCTTCCTTTCCGAAGATATTGACGATCGTACCGCCGAACTTGATCCCAACCCAGGCGGTGGCAAATGCCGCGACATATAACTGACCCTCGGCCCCTATATTTAACAGCCCGCATCGAAATGCTACCGCAACGGCCAGCCCTGTGAAAATAAGCGGCGTCGCGTAATGAAGGGTCCAGCCAATGTCTTTGGCGGAGCCGAACGAACTTGACAGAAGCCAGCCGTAGGCGTTGAGCGGGTTGTCGCCTAGAAGCAGAATGATGAGCCCGGTGACGACAAACGCAGCCAAAACGGCAAGCATCGGCCAAAGGATCTCACGAAATATGTTCATATTTTCAGCAGCGACCTGGATATAGTTCGAGATTCAGGTTCTATACAACCGACCGCGATTTGGAGTATTGCGAGATTTAATATAGCGATAAATAGCCCGAGTGTCACCCGTGAATGGTCTGAGCCTCATCAAAACAGAAGAAATACAGTACGGAATCGGCCGCGACACCGGTAACAGACAATACTTGACAGTGAAACACTCAAATTTTATTATCGTACTAGACTAATCAATAGGTCAGTTTGACTTGTTGGACCAAGTAAATTTGTTTGCGATGCAAACATGGCTGGTATTACATTCCGGCCGACAAGACATTATGCGTTTTGATAGATTTACGATTCGCGGCCAGGAGGCCGTCCAGGAAGCGATAACTCTCGCCGAGAAGAACCAGAATCAACAGGTCGAACCCGAACATCTGTTGGCGGCAATGTTAGAGCAGAAAGAGGGTGTAGTTCGGCCGATCTTGGGAAAGATCGGCGCCAATGTTCAATCGATCCTCGCCGAAGCCCAGGCGGCAATAGACAAGTTTCCGCAGGTTACTGGCGGACAGCAGTATTTCAGTTCCGCCACGAATACTTTATTTCAGACCGCTCAAAAAGAGGCCGAGAAGATGCAGGACGACTATATGTCGACCGAACACCTGCTGATCGCTATCGCATCGGAGAAGGACGGCGACGCCGGCCGCATCTTAAGGTCAAACGGCATTACGAGAGAAGATGCTGAAACGGTTGTCACGGACATGCGCGGGGGCACCCGGATCACCGATCAGAATGCAGAGGAGAATTTCCAGGCGTTAGAGAAGTATGCTCAAGACCTGACGGAGCGGGCACGAAAAGGCAAGCTCGATCCGGTGATCGGGCGTGATGCCGAGATCCGGCGGGCTATTCAAATACTTTCTCGCCGCACGAAGAACAACCCCGTTCTAATTGGCGAACCCGGGGTCGGGAAGACGGCAATTGTCGAGGGATTGGCCCAAAGGATCGTGTCTGGAGACGTCCCGGAGACCCTAAAGAACAAGAAGCTGGTATCGCTCGACCTTGGCGCTATGCTTGCCGGCGCTAAGTACAGGGGCGAGTTCGAAGATCGACTTAAGGCCGTCTTAAAAGAAATTGAGAAGGCCGAAGGACAGATCGTTCTATTTATCGATGAACTTCACACACTGGTCGGTGCGGGAGCTTCGGAAGGCGCGATCGATGCGTCGAATATGCTTAAGCCGGCCCTTGCGCGAGGAACGCTGAGAGCGGTCGGGGCAACAACGCTTGCCGAGTATCAGAAATATATTGAGAAGGACAAAGCGCTCGAGCGGCGATTCCAGCAGGTGTATATCGGCGAGCCGACGGTCGAGGATACCATCGCTATTCTCCGCGGGCTCAAGGAACGCTATGAAGTACATCACGGTGTACGGATCAAGGATGCCGCGATCGTTGCGGCCGCGACGCTTTCAAACCGGTATATCACTGACCGATTTCTCCCGGATAAAGCGATCGACCTTATCGACGAAGCTGCATCACGCATCCGGATCGAGATCGACAGCCTGCCGCAGGAGATCGACATTCTGGAACGCGAAACATTGCAGCTCGAGATCGAACGCCAAGCTCTTTCCAGGGAAACCGATGAAAAATCCATGGATCGTCGCGAAGATATTGAAAAACGCATAGCGGACCTTAAAGAGAAATCGTCCGCGATGAAAGCCAAGTGGCAATCCGAGAAGGATGAGATCGAGAAAATGCGCGCCGCAAAAGAGCAGCTTGAGGAAGCAAAAATGCAGCTCGATCAGGCGCGCCAGGCTGGAGACCTGAATCTCGCAGCTGAACTACAGTATGGCCGGATCCCCGAAATTGAGAAGGTGCTGGAGTCAGAACAGGCCCGGCTCGCGGAACTGCAAAAGGACGGGGTATTTCTAAAGGAAGAGGTTGACGAAGAAGATGTCGCCGAGGTAGTGGCAAAATGGACCGGCGTCCCCGTGTCGAAAATGCTCGAGGGCGAAATGCAGAAGCTCGTCAAGATGGAGGAGAACCTGTCAAAACGTGTTATTGGCCAAGATGAGGGCCTTAAGGCCGTTTCAGATGCCGTCCGAAGAGCGCGGGCGGGGCTACAGGACCCAAATCGACCCGTTGGCTCTTTTATTTTCCTCGGCCCGACAGGTGTCGGCAAGACCGAGACGGCACGCGCCCTGGCTGAATTCCTCTTTGACGATGAGCGAGCGATGGTGCGCCTGGATATGTCCGAATATATGGAAAAGCACGCCGTCGCACGAATGATCGGCGCTCCGCCTGGGTACATCGGGTACGAAGAAGGAGGGCAGTTGACGGAGGCTGTCCGACGCCGGCCATATTCGGTCGTACTTTTTGACGAGATTGAGAAAGCTCATCCGGACGTGTTCAACGTACTTCTCCAAATACTGGATGATGGCCGTTTAACCGATTCGAAAGGACGCGTTGTCGATTTCAAAAATACCGTTTTGATAATGACATCCAATCTGGGTTCGCGTGAGATACAAGCTGCGGCCGAAAATCCGCTTGCTGACAGGGACATCAGGGCCAATGTGCTTCAGGGGCTTCGCGACCATTTCAAGCCTGAGTTCCTGAACCGAATCGACGACATCGTTGTGTTCGAACAGTTGTCGCGTGATGAGATAGCGAAGATCATCGATGTTCAGCTTGAAAAACTTCGGCGCAATCTCGAGGAGCGAGGCATCTCGATCGAATTGGATGAATCGGCGAAGGACCTGCTGGTTGAACAAGGCTACGATCCGGTCTATGGAGCTCGTCCGTTAAAGAGGGCGATCCAATCCCTGATCCAGAATCCGCTGGCCGTCAAGCTGCTCGAAGGTGAGATCGCCGCCGGCGAGACCGTGCGGGTTTCGGCTTCCGACGGCGAAATGGTTTTCTCGCCCGCCGAAAAGGCAGGCACTGCCCCCCAGTGAGCTTTGATATTTCACGCCCCCGAACAGTGAATCGGCAGTTTCCGCAGGGACAGTGGGACGCGCGACCGTACAATAACTTACCCGTGTCCCGCGGCTGAATCGACCGGTCTGTGACACAAATCGATTCTAGATCCAAGATGTTGCGAAAATTGGTCAAGTCGGACTAAAATATTCAACTCACCTCAATTGGACTGATTCGGGTTTTTCGTAATTCAATTTGTTTGTCTGCTTTTAAGTTTTGTAGGAGGAGATCTAATGGAACTGAGCAATAAGCCCTTAAGTAGAAAACGTGATCTTGTCGTGCAGGATCTGGATAATGAGGTTCTTATTTACGATTTGACCGTCAATAAGGCGTACTGCCTAAACAAAACATCTTCAATGGTTTGGCAGGAATGCGACGGCAAGAGATCTGTCGCAGAAATTAGTCAGATCTTATCTAAAGACCAAAACTCAAGTGTTAGTGAAGATGTTGTTTGGTTGGCGTTGAAGCAATTCAAAAAAGATAATTTATTATCAAATGAAGCGCTTGTGACTCCCTTCGACGGGCTCAGTCGGCGGGAGACGGTCAAAAGGATCGGGCTTACGTCGATGGCGGCACTACCTTTGATCGCTTCGCTGGTTGCCCCAACGCCCATTCACGCTCAGTCTGCAACTGGGTCATGTAACGGTGGGGGCCCCGGTACGTCTTCATTTCTGACCGGCACTATTTGCGCGGGTAACCTTGATTGCTGCAGCGGAATTTGCATGACCAATCAGAATGGGAGTATGACCTGCGGGCCGCCAACATCGATCCAAAACATTAACGCGGCAACCTGTTGCCCTAATTTTGTTTGTAATTGCAGCTCTCGTTCAGGTGCCGGGGCACGTCCTGCGGGTTGCGGTTGCGCAAGTAACCTTGATTGCTGCAGCGGAATATGCATGACCAATCAGGATCAGAGTATGACGTGCGGCCCGCCAACATCGATTCCAAACACCAACGCAGCACCCTGCTGCGGTTAAATACTTTTCGCTTGCTAAACAACGAGAGCCTGTGAAGACCCTTTCGCAGGCTCTTTAATTAATGCATTTCGAATCCGGTCGATCTTGCCCAACTTTCATTTTCACCCGCCAAGGATTAAAATCTTAGAGAGCGCGTTAATCTAGGATCAGCTAATGTTTAAGAAAAAGACGATGACCGAAACCGAACCTATCAAAGACGAGATATTGGAGAACGACGACGAACCGGTGACGGTTACGGACAAGCGACGATTTAACGAGGAAGGCGAACGCCAGCCCGAGGGTAAAGGTGCCGACCAGCCGACGAGGTCAGCCCGTGAGATCCAACTGGAGGTACAGTTAAAGGCCGAAACCGAGCGCAGAGTGGCCGCCGAGAACAAACTGGTCGGGGTTCAGGCAAAATTTGAAGAGTTAAAATCCGGGCTTGAAAAGGAAACCACGGATTTGCGGGCACGTATGACCAAGTCGCTTGAAGACAGGGCAAAACAGGCCCAGTTTAATTTTTTGACCACGTTATTGCCCGTACTTGATAATTTGAACCTTGCGGTCGCGGCGAGCGAAAAGGATCCGTCCCTGGATCATTTGCGTGACGGGGTCAAGGGAACCGCGCGCTCGTTCGAGCAGGCCTTGATGAGCGTTGGGGTTGAGCCGATCCAATCGGTTGGCGCAGAATTTGATCCTGAGATGCACGAGGCTGTAGATATGGCCGCCGTTGATGCTGAGGACGACGGAAAGATAGTGGAAGAATACTCGAGCGGCTATAAGTTTGGTGATCGACTGCTCCGCCCGGCGCGTGTAAAGGTCGGCAAGTCTGCCGCTCGGAGCGCCGGATAGCGCAAAATTCCGTAAAGTGGCGGGTCTAAAATATGAAAAGCCTTTCACCCGACTTTTCAAAGTGATAATATCGTATCCGGACAAATGCCGCCGAATTGTCGGCATCAAACATGCGGGTTTTATTAAAGTTTTATGGCAGACATTGACGCATACAAAGACAAATTCAGCGACAGCGGAAGGAGAGTTTTGGAAACCGCACTGGATGAATCGAAAAAACGCGACCAGAACTATGTCGCCATCGAACACATTCTACATGCGGTCGCCAATGAGGAAGACGATCTTTTCACTGCCACGATGCGAGACTTGGCCGTCGATCCGCGATCGGTAAAATTGCTGATCGAGAAAAGGATGGAGGGCGGGCGTCAACACGTGGGGAAGGGGTACAAGATCGCTCCTGAAACTACGGAACTCTTTAAGAGGGCGATGGATCGAGCGCGCGCACAGGGCCGACGGGTCATAGACGGCAGTGATATCTTTTACGTTTTTTCAAACGATGAGAGAAGTATATTGGTGGATGTGCTTCAAAACCTCGGGGTACAATCCGACGAGGTGGCACAGACTGCGCGAACAAGGATCCGAAAACGCGAAAAGGAAGAGGAACGGGTACGGCAGAAGTACGAGCTACCGAGTTTTCTCCGGCATTTTGGGGTTTCGCTGAACAAATTGGCCCGGCAGGACAAGATTCCGCCGACCATCGGCCGTGAACGCGAGATCGTCCAAATGATCGAGATCCTCTCGCACCGTGAGCGATCAAATTCGCCAATGCTTATAGGCGAGCCGGGTGTCGGCAAGACAGCCGTCGTCGAGGGCCTGGCCAGACTGATCGAACTTGAACCCGAGAAGGTTCCCGCAAGACTCCGTGATTCGCACATCGTACAGCTTCAGATGGGCGGCCTTGTCGCCGGAACGATGCTTCGAGGTATGTTCGAGGAACGGATCAAAGGCATCATCGATGAGGTAAAGGAAAAAGACCACATCATTCTATTTATCGACGAAGCTCATACGATAATTGGTGCGGGTGCGGCCCTAGGCACGTCGAGCGATGCTGCGAATATGTTCAAATCCGCGCTGGCGCGCGGCGAGCTGCGGATAATCGGGGCCACAACTTCTACAGAATATAAGGAATACATAAGTGAAGACGAGGCACTCGCTCGACGGTTCCGGCTAGTGAAGGTAGAGGAACCGACGATCGATGAAACGAAGGCGATCCTGCTCGGGCTGCGTCCACGGCTTGAAAAGAACTATTCGGTGACTATTAGCGATGAGGCGATAAATACCGCGCTTGAGATGTCGCCGAAGTATATACGCAATCTTCATTTGCCGGATAAAGCGATCGGATGGCTCGATACCGCCTCGGTCAAGGTTGAGATCAACCAGCCCGAGAAACTGGTCGTCGAATCTGAGCATATCATCGACGTTATCTCGCAGGAATCCCGGATCCCGAAGGATATGATCTATCGTGACACGTCCGACCGGTTTTCAGTTATGGAAGCCGATCTCGCGAAACGGGTGATCGGCCAAAAAGACGCTGTCCGCGCCGTCGCGGAAAGGCTTCGGCTAAACAAGGGCCCGCTCAAGGAGAATCATTACGCGCCGGACGGTGTGCTGCTGTTTCTTGGTCCAACCGGCGTCGGTAAAACGGAGCTCGCGAAAGCTGTTGCTGAATTTATGTTCGGTGATGAGGGTAAAATGATCCGTATCGATATGAGCGAATACGGTGATGGAACGGTCGGCATCGAAAAACTGATCGGAATGCCTCGCGGTATAGTCGGGTCGGAACGCGGCGGGATCTTGACCGAACAGCTTCGCGATAATCCATATACGGTATTGCTTCTCGATGAAGTGGAAAAGGCGTCGCCTTACCTGATGAACCTGTTTCTCCAGGCCTTCGATGAAGGCTGGATGACGGACGGCCGCGGGAAGAAAGTGTATCTTTCGGACGCGATCGTGATCATGACCTCTAATCTCGGTTCGGAAAACTTCAAACGTTACGAAAAACCTCTTGGATTCGGTCAAAAAACGCTAGGTGATGTTGTCCAGATCAAGGGTGAAGTAATGAAGGCCGCCGAAACGCGGTTCACACCGGAGTTTCGCAATCGCATTGACGAGATAATCATCTTCTCGCCCCTTACAATGGATGAGGTCCGTGAGATCGCCGGCCTTTATCTGAATAAACTGAAGCGACGCATGGAGGGTCAGGGCAAGGTGATTGAGATCACCGATGCCGCTTTGGACGTGATCACCGAAAAGGGCTTTAGTCCAGCGTATGGGGCCCGGTTCCTGAAACGATATATCGATCAGAAGGTAAAGCTGCCGATAACCAACGAGTGGAAATCGGCGATGCGGTTCGTTGTCGATGTAATAGATGGCGAGATCGTCGTCAAGCCGGCTGATGCTTTCAGCTTGAACTAAACCCAAACAATCGTCAGTAAATCGAGGGCTTTGATGCTAAATCATCAAAGCCTTTTTCGTTTATGAATAGAAATCGCCCCAATTTCAACGAGGGATGAGGAATCCATCACGCCAGCAAGTTACGGAGTGATCAATAATGAATCAGCCGACAAGCATTCCCAGGAGGGATGGGCCGATTGAGCCGATCCGCACCGTTTCTCTGTCATTGATCCCGGGCGGTTAACCGCCGGGGTGTCAACCCGTCATGAACTGGGCGGACATACCTAATGGTCATGAGCCGTTTCGTTTCGTCCCCCCAGCTGCCGATTCCCCTAAATCAGGGATTTCCCGGACTGCCCCGAAAGATCGAGATCGTGCCGTCGCCTTCGTTCGAAGTGACAAACAAAGCGCGCTGCGGGATCGCAAGCAGCCCTTCGGGCCGCGAACCGGTCGCGAGCAATTGTTCCAGCTTTGGCTTCTTGTCCTTTAGGCGGTAAACCGCAACAAAATTACAACGCTCCGCCCCGATGAACGCGAATGTGTGGTTTATGTATTGACCGATTTCCGCACCCTCGAATTCGCATCCTTTAACATCAGAGCGACTGTCACGGTAAAAGCCCTGCGCTGCGGCAGCAAGTTCGAGATCAGCCCCGGGATCGAAGACAACTTCGCCAGTTGCGGAAAATACCGTGAAGTTGCGGCCGCCGGTGAATTCTCCTGCGCCGAGGTCCAGGTCATAATCGCCCTCGTTAGCGGTTATTAAATTTCCGTCCGGCGTCCAGACGACGGCGTCCGGCTCGCGCCGGGCGTTGAGCAACAAATCGTCAAATGCTATTTGGTCGTCGTCCTGTGTGTCCGCCGCGTGGGTGACGGCACCTGCTGACCAACCTCCGGTGACGGCCCCGCTTTCAAGATCGACTATCGCAATATGATTATTCTCTTGCAGGGTGACGGCTGCCTGGTTCGCTGAATTGATATCGACAAACTCCGGCTCGGGATCGCTGGGAAACCGTTCCGCGAGCCCCGTCAGTGAAACATCGCGAGTCGTCCAGGCTGGCGGCTGTCCGACAAGATCAACAATGGTCAGAAAACCCGCGGGCAATTGGGGCATCTCTCCGTCGTTCAAGTCTTCGTCGCGAGCATTCTCGATCGCTATGGCCGCGTAACGGCCATCGGGACTGATGCTGACCGAATCCGGGTGGCCGCCAAGACTGATCGTCAGATCCACGCTTCGATTCGCCACGTTAACGACGGCAAGATGATCAACCGTGCCGATCACCGAGACGAGCGCCCATAAGCCGTCGGGAGTCACGGCAACCGAAGTCGGCTCGCCGTCCATTCCAAGAGTCGCTATTTCGCCGGGTGCGGCAGGGTCGATAATATTTACAAACCCTATTTCCGCACTTTCGAAATCGGTATATATCAGTGTTTGCCCGTCCGGTGTGGCTGCGACGATCTCAGCGACATTACCGCTGACATTGTATGTAGCCGCCGGTACAAAATTTCCAACGGGCAAAGCATGGTCTTTATCACTTTGGGCGGCCGACGGCCACGGAGTCGAAACTCCGTAGGCAAACGCGGCAACCAGCACGATCGTCATAAAACTTCTTCGATTTATCATTTTGATCCTCCTTATCACTTGGTCCTAAATATCGGCGTCGTCGACGAGCTTGTCAGTAAGAGATGTGATATCTCCCCGTCATGAATTGGGCGGACATGTTGTCGTTGCTCGCCGCCTCGATCTTCATGTATCTCAGACCCACTGCGGACGGGATAAATACATCCGTACTGTCCTGGTCGTTGAACTCCTCCAATACATGTCCGCCGGGACTCAGAAGTGAAACTTTCAAATCGATGTTGTCGCTGGTAATTGTGGCGGGGCCAGGATTCATGAAGTTGATCTTTATGAAATCAGCGTCACCGGCGCGCTCGAGGATGCCGTTGATCGCATTCACGTCGACAAGGCTTCCCGCGGGCTCGTCCGGGAAGTCATCGGGCCGGACCACGACCTGGCTGTTTATCAGCTCGTAATCGTTTTGCGGCAGCCCCTCCTTACGGCTGAAGCACGAGTGCGCGAACCAGTTATTGATGCCATCACCGAGTGCTGCACCCATCAGGGGATCAAAGGCCAGGGGCCCTGAGCCGAAACCGGGATGATATTCCGTCTGGTAACCGCAGGTGTCCGAGAACAAATGCTGATGATCCAGGCCGAGCAAGTGGCCGACTTCGTGCGAAACCGTGGCTGCAACGTCGTTCGGATTCACCTGTTGAAAAGTGAACGCAAAGGCGAAAGCGCCCGGGTGCCGGAAACCCATGCCGAAAAAGGGAGCTACGCCGGCCACCCCCGAAGGATATCCGATGACCGATGGCACGGTCGTGATCAGGCACATCTGCTTTCTAAAGCTCGGGTAGGCGTAAAACTCTGAGGCGTCCGTGGTGATCCGAATATTGAAGGGCGAAAATTCGTCGCTTACAAGTCTTACGATCTCGTCCTTTTGCTCCTGGTTCAGCTGAGCGGAGGGGCAAAAGCTCGTGCGGGTGATTATCGAGCTGGTCATGTTTACCGCAGAATCGAATCCCGGCCGCACGGTCGAACCATTCTCGTTGAAATTAATATAGAGAAGCAGCTCGTTTTCCTGGACCGCGGCTGCTTCGGCCGCCATTAACGCCTTAAGCTCGGGGGGCATTTTTGCCATGGCCTGTTCCATACCGCAGAACGGGCGATCGGATTTCGGCAAGATAGGGTTCCGGTGGTTGAATCCCTTCATTTGCGACATTACGGTTTGGGTTAGTGCGAGCAACAGAAACGTGCCCGCGATCATGCTTAGTCTTTTCATATAAGTCTCCTTTTTCGGTTGATCCGCCGAAGTTTTCGTTCGCATCTGCATCTTTCTTGTAATCGCGGGATCAGGTTTAGCATCTCCGAGCGGTTCGGATCGCCCGGATGCGCTCGGCAAGCAGGGACGCGGCGCGCTGATCAGTCCCACCCCAGACGCCGCTAAACGAAATTCGTTGAACTGCCCAGTCGGTTCAAGGCAATCTCCGCGTTTGCAGTGATGGTTTACAAATGTGTAGATGACCGCGATCGGTCTCCATCGAGTGAAAGCGTCCGCTCCCCAACCCCGCGACCAGCTCCCGGCCGCGGAAACCAAATTCCGACATGGCAGAATTGAAATCGATCAACTCGACCTCGGCCATGCACTCCTTGCAGAGGCCAAGAATCACCGATCTGTCCTGGTCTTGGCGGACCACGATCTTCTCATGGGTTTCGGTCGTTATCAGAATTCTCTTTGCTTTTGTAACCATATGGTTTAGTTAGCTGAACACCGTGATCGTCCTGACATTGTCGAAGCCCTGTAGATCTCCAAGAT
>JBAUGL010000047.1:0-35824 GCA_049679665.1 Pyrinomonadaceae bacterium
GGCCAGGTTGCCCGGTCTCGAACACTCGAATTGTCGCCGTCGCTGATTCTTGTAGCGGCGATAAGTGCCCGGGTTGAACTAAAATGGTGGACAACGCTTCCCGATCCGCGAATCGTTCGTGCGGAAACGTCGGATGAGAGAGGACTACTTCGCGGAAAGACAGTATATCGCGAGTCCGCTGAGCTGCTGGTTTCATATCCCAGTCACGATTCGATCACGGCTCTTAGGTTTTATTCGCCCCGATGGATCGGTCACCGCTACCAGCTCGACCTGATCGGCGAGATCATGTTCGATTCGGAACGCGGAGCGGCCAATAAATGAGCTTTCAGGTAATTTTCGTAACTGTCGTTTGCTTCCTCACCCTTTCGATCGCTGTGCGCGCCGAGCCGTTCGATACGATCAGAAATAACGGTGACCCGATCAATCGGGTCGACATCGCGGTACTGGGTGACGGATACACCGCCTCTGAGATCGGTCAATATCGACTCGACGTTCATAATTTCATGCAGGGCGTTTTCGCCCAGGAACCGTACCAAGAGTATCAGCGATATTTTAACGTTCACCGTGTCGACATCGTTAGTAGCCAATCAGGAGCTGACCACCCGGAACGTTCTCCTCAACATTTCGTCGATACGGCACTGGACGCGAACTACAACTGTGGAAGTATACAGCGGCTCATCTGCGTCAGCACAACAAAGGTAAATCAGGCGATCGCACGAAGTCTCCCGTCGTCCCATTTCGACATAATACTAGTAATGGTTAACGACTCGGAATACGGTGGATCAGGCGGTTCCGTCGCGGTCGCTTCGATCAATCCAAGTGCGGTCGAATTGATACTCCACGAGGTCGGCCATAGCTTTGGGTTACTTGCCGATGAGTACACCGAAGAAAATTCACACTGCAATCCTAATATTGAACCTCCGGCTGTTAATTCAACTATCGAGACCGATCGAAACATGATCGAGTGGAGGCACTGGATCGATGGCGGTACCCCAATTCCCACATCTACCAACCAACCAGCGCTGCCGGGGCTCTATCAAGGTTCGAGTTACTGTAACCTTGGGTTTTATCGGCCTACATACAATAGCAAGATGCGCGCCCTCGGCCCGTCTTTCGAGCAGATCAATATAGAACAGCACATTAGACGAATTTATACTTTTATTTCGCCTCTCGACGAAAGTTCGCCGGCGGGTCCCTCGGTCCTCATTAACTCGAACGAGATTCAGCCTTTCACCGTATCGGTCCCCGTTCCATTTACGCATAGCCTTACGGTGAATTGGCAAGTCGACGGACAACCGGTCGGGCAGGGCCTGGCCATTAGTTTAGATTCGAGTGCGTATGCAGTCGGCAGCCACAACGTTCGCGCAATAATTACCGATACGACGCCTTTTGTCCGTCACGATCCGTCTCAACTCCTTAGTGAGACCCGGGATTGGTCCGTGACGATCCAAGCTGCATCGGTCGAATCCCCGTTTGATTTTGACGGCGATGGAAGAACCGATATCGGCATCACGCGTGTCGCGGGGTCGATGGAGTGGTGGATAAACCGGAGTTCGGTTCCGATGGCGTTTGCGACGTCGTTTGGCGTGCCGACTGACGTGCCGAGCCCCGCTGACTTTACGGGTGACGGGAAGACTGATATTGCGGTGTGGCGGCCTTCGACGGGGTTTTGGTACGTGCTTAGGTCCGAAGATCTGACGTTTTTTGCGTTCCCATTTGGGGCGGACGGCGATCTGCCCGTACCCGCGGATTATGACGGCGACGGTAAGGCCGACCCGACCGTGTTTCGGCCATCTACCAATATTTGGTACCAGTTGCTTTCGAGCGGCGGTTCTCTATCGATACAGTTTGGGGCAGCGGGCGACAAGCCTATTCCATCGGATTACGATGGCGACGGAAAGGCCGATATCGCGATCTTCAGGAAAGCGGGTGCATCGGGCGGTGAATGGTGGATACTGAGGAGCACCGACGGCTTGTTTGCAGCGGCCTTCGGGAATTCGACCGACATGGCAGTGCCGGGAGATTACACGGGTGACGGCAAGACCGATTTGGCGATGTGGCGTCCTTCGAACGGGTACTGGTACATATTAAGAAGCGAGGATCTGTCGTTTTTTGGATTCCCTTGGGGCCAGAACGGCGATGTGCCGGCGGCCGGTGACTACGACGGTGACGGAACGTGGGACGCGGCGATCTTTCGACCGACAGTCGCGACGTGGTTCATTAACCAATCTACAGCCGGCACATTGATCACCACCTTTGGTGCCAATGCCGACCGTCCGATCCCCAACGCCTATGTGCCGTAGGATGACCTCGTCCTCATCGACCTGAAAATGAAAAAAAAACACACGCCGAATGACGTGTGTTTTTCCTATCGAAGTATTAATTTCTAGATTATGCAGCCGTCTCTGACGCAACCTTTGGGGCCAATTCCGCGGCACCCGCAGCATATACGCTGATGAACTTGCCCTTTTGGCCTTTGTTCTCAAACTTGACGAACCCTTCGATCAGCGAAAACAACGTGTCGTCCTTTCCGCGACCGACGTTATTACCTGGCTTCCATTTCGTGCCGCGCTGACGTGCCAAAATATTTCCGCCAAGAACGTGCTCACCAGCGAATTTCTTAAGTCCAAGTCGCTGTGCAGCCGAATCGCGTCCGTTTCTCGATGAACCTACACCTTTTTTATGTGCCATTTCTTTATTTGGGTTTTGGATTGCGGATTTTGGATGAATGAATCCAAAACCTAAAGACCGAAACCGCTTTCTCCCGCTATATCTTTTCTATCTTGATCTCCGTAAACCCCTGACGGTGACCTTGTTTGCGTTTGTACTGTTTGCGCCGTTTCTTTTTAAATACGATGACCTTGTCATCCTTTCCGTGGCCGACAACGGTGGCCGCAACTGTTACGCCGCCGATCGTCGCGTCTTTTCCTTCGCCCAAAACCAAAGCTTCGACATCGACCTTATCGCCTTCTTTTCCGGCGATCGTCGGCACTCTTAACGTCTGGCCTTCGGTGACCGGATATTGCTTTCCGCCGGTTCTAATAATTGCGTAGCTCATTTAGTTAGTCTCCTTCGCCATGAGCGACATCCGCGCCCAATAGCCGAAAAGATATAATTCTACAGATTGGACCGGATGTCGTCAATCTCTAAACGGCATATTTTGACGAGTGTTGAACGTTAGATCAGAATCGCTGAAGGGTCTTTGACCACGCCTATAAAGGGTAAATTGCGGTATCGGCCCGCGGCATCCAGGCCGAAGCCTACGACAAATCGATTAGGAATTCGGAATCCGCAGTAGTCGATCGCTAGTTCGGTCTTTACCCTCGGTTCAGGCTTGTCGAGCAGCGTAGCGATCTTCAATGAATTTGCTCCGCGTGAGCCAAGGATCTCCATCAGCCGGAAAAGCGTCAGCCCCGTATCGATGATGTCCTCGCACACGATAACGTCTTTCCCGCGGATCGAGTTGGTCAAATCTTTCAGGATCTCCACGTCACCGGAACTTACTGTTGCGTCCTTATAGCTAGAAACAGCCATAAAATCGATCGTAAGCGGTAGATCGATATATCGCATAAGATCTGCCAAAAAAACGCACGATCCCTTTAGGACACCCATAAGCACCAGGTCTCGCCCGGCGTAATCCGACGTGATCTGGGTCCCAAGTTCCTTGATCCTTGCCTCGATCTCGGTCGCGTTGTACAACACCTCGATATTCTGGTCTGTAAACTCCGTGGCAACAATTCCGGCTGTTTCGGCTGTCATAGGCTGATTGGTTGATTGAAAATGTATTTAGAAATACTATTCAAATAGCCGAAGGTTTACAAGTTTATGTCCGAGGAAAGTAAAGAAACTCGAGAGCGTGTCCGAGCGTTAGTCCGCGAAGTGCTGCGAAGCGTATCCGTCGAATCGCCGACCGCGTCGGAGCACATACCGGAGCACGTGCCGGAACACGTCGTGGTGAATTCGCTTCGAGAAACGGCCGAACGGGAGTTCGACCGAGATGAATCATCGAAGACGCTTTTGACGGAGGACGACCTCCGTGGTTTGGATGATGGTGCGAGAGTCCGGGTGGCCGAAAACGTAAGATTCACGCCACTTGCGAATGATTTGGTAAGCGAGAAAAAGATCCGTCTAATAACGAAACCATCCCGGACGCCTGTGTTGAAGGTTCGTTCAGTCGCGCTGGCCGCGGATCACGGCGGTTATCCATATAAGGAGTTGTTGAAGGAATATCTTAGCGGCCTGGGGATTGCGGTACGCGATTACGGGACGAATTCGACCGACGCAGTAGATTACCCGGATTTTGCACATGCCGCGGCCCTGGCGGTCGGGCAAGGGCATGTTGACGCTGCGATCGTGGTTGACGGGGCCGGGATCGGAAGCGCAATAACTTCGAATAAAGTGCCGGGAGTGAGGGCCGCTGCTTGTTATTCGCCCGCTCTTGCGAGAAACTCGCGCGAGCATAACGGCGCGAATGTACTATCTCTGGGCAGCGGGCACAATTCCTTCGATGAGATCAAGGCGATAGTTGATGCATTCTTGTCGGCGGAACTAACCGAACCGCGTCATCAGAAGCGTGTCGCTAAGATCAACAGTATCGAAAGTCAGTACATTAAGTGATAGGATTTGATTCGAAGTGTATGTTTCAAAACGGAAAATACGAACAGCTTGTTGATCAGATCACCGATATGGTGCTCGCAAAGATCGGCGATGATGAGTATTGTCCGACATTTTGCAGGGCAGATGTAGAAAGGATCGTCGATGCCGGAGCAGAGCGGATCGGGATCGTGTTGGGATCAACGGCGACCGCACACGATTGGGCCAGCCTGATAGACCACACACTGCTCAAACCAGAAGCGAGAGAGGCCGATATCCGCAAACTTTGCGATGAAGCAGTCCAATTTGGTTTCGCCTCTGTTTGCGTAAATCCAACCTGGGTAAAATCTGCGAGTGCTTTCTTGAAGGGAAGCGGTATACCAGTTTGCACCGTGATCGGTTTTCCGCTAGGGGCGACACTTTCCGATGTTAAGGCGTATGAGGCCCGTCGGGCGATTTTTAACGGCGCTCGCGAAGTCGACATGGTGATCAATGTAGGAGCGCTGAAATCCGGCGACGATTGCGCGGTCGAGGACGACATTCGCGCGGTGGTAGAAGCGGCTCACGAAAATGGGATACTCTGCAAGGTAATAATCGAAACCGCCTTGTTGACCGATGATGAGAAGGTTCGAGCTTGCATTGCGTCGAAGAACGCCGGAGCCGATTTCGTTAAAACGTCAACCGGATTCTCGAAAGGCGGCGCAACGGTCGAAGACATCTCGCTAATGCGAAGAACGGTGGGTAAGTCGTTGGGAGTAAAGGCTTCCGGAGGTGTTAAAGGCATCGACGACGCACGGGCAATGTTTGAGGCCGGTGCAACGCGAATCGGTGCGAGCGTAGGTGTGAAGATCGCGCAAGAGGCCAGCGGCATTAAAACGGACGTTCGGGTTGGGAGCTATTGAACCCGTTCTAGTTGAAGGTTAGAAGGAAATTTTCTCCTGAACCCTGATTTTCCGCCTTTTTATCGGCGTTCAACACTCCCTGAACAACAAACAGCTTTATTATTATTCTGGCATCGCTTCGCTGTAGGCGGTCGGACAATGAATTCATTCGGTCCAGGTCGGCCTTTCCGAGCAGTTCGATCTGCGGTACGAACTGGAATAGCAGCAAACTGCTTCCGGAGTATCCTCTCAATTTCAGAATCAGCTCTCCTGCTCGAAAATCCCGATTTCGGCGATCATATTTGCTCAATATCGCGGAGGCCTGGACCACATCGTTGATCTGATCGATAACAGGAGTTACCAAACGGAATGCCTCAGTCGCATCCACGATCGCATAGCCGCCTATCACTTCCATCAAGTCGTTTAACTCGTCTTGATCTTGCGGATATTCGTTCACGAGCATCTTCGCTTCATGCATAAGATCGACGGCTGCTTCAAGATCTTTCTCGGTACCTTTTCGGTGATAATCCACCGCCAATGCGACAAGCCGCTTTATCTGACTTTCTTTTTTCGTAAGATTCCCGATCATTGCCCTGGCGTCATCGAGATTGCCCGCTTTCGAAGTTCGTCCCACCTTCGCGGATTCGTACGCTTCCGCAGCCCTTTCCCGGGCCTTGCTGTCCGGAATCTGTGAGATCAGGCGTCTGGCCCGAGCGTCATCGTCGATCTGCGCTATCCTGTTTGTGAGCGTAGTGTAGGCGCCCGCCCTATCCATCTCATTCAATCTTGGAAGCTCCGAAATGATCTCTTCCGGCGTCGTATTGGGATTCCAAAGCTTTTCCCGCTCCTGCAGACGCCTTAGCTCCGCGGGCATATTTCTTGATATTTCCGCCTGCTTCGCCTTCAGCAACGGAATTTTTTCCGGCACGATCTTCTCGAGATCGGCCATTACGCGACTTAACGATGAAGCGATCTGCATCGAGTTTCCCTGCTGCAGAAACGTGGAAACCAGCTTGTTCGCTATGTCAGCCAACTGCGACTCACTGAATTTGAAAGACTTTTCGTTGGTTTTGGGAAGATTAGGATTTGTCGCAGACTGCAGGAAGCGGATCGCCGCCTGAAGATCGTCGTGTTTCTTCGCCAGATCGGTTGACGTTATTTTCTTTACGACCACGTCCGCCAATTCATTCGCCTTCTTCTCGTCTTTGATAAACAGCTTTTGCAGCAGCGGCATCACATTCCAGGATATGCCATTCGCGAGGCTTTCTTTAATAAGTTTTATCGCCTGGTCCGGGTCTTGTTCCGCCGCAAGCAGCGCGATCTGTTGTTCAAGTGCGATCTCCTGTCTGACCCTGTAGTCTTCAGGCGTAAAATTGAGCATGTCGTTACCCTGCCTGGCCGACGGACCAGCCGCTTTCGCCATTGCTTCGGCAAGTTTTGGCGTGCGAGATTGACGCAGGGTCGAGAGAGCGAGTTCGGCATCACGTTTTGCGATCAGTGGAATGGCTTGATTGCGAACATCGCTGCCGCCCAGGTTAAAGATCCCTTCAAACGGGCTTTTACTTTCTTGTGCCGCTTTTTCCGCCTCTTCATTCGCCAAGATAATTTCGTTCCCACTGGCGCGAAAAAGATGGATGGCGCGTTGCTTGTCAAACTTCCAAAAGAGGTCACCTGCGAGAGCGAACACGATCGCCCGGTTTTGGGCCAGCCTTAAACCTTCAGCCTCAAGTACCGCACTATCAATAATACTAACGATACGCTTCTCAAGGTCTTTCCGGTCCTTCTCTTTTTCAGCCTCAGTTTTCGGCGGCTGAGCCTGTCCAAGAATCAAAACGGAACTAAATAAAATGAAGAGGCTACTCGCGGTCACGCATCTCATATTCATCATTAAGGATTGATCCTCCCTCACGGAATTTAAGCGATTATATCCCAACGGGTGGGGATTTAACATATTTTGTGGACTAATCGGGTCCTTCGAGGGCATCATATAAACGAAACCAATTGCCTGACAATTGCGAATAAGGTCCTATGGCCGATAATATCTCGCCAAGCGATATAACTCCGGAAGGGGTTTATCTGAACCGCCGCAACTTTGTTCGCGCCGGCCTTCTCACGGGAACAACCGTTGCCACAGGCCTTACGTACCGCTATTTCAATCGGTCGCCCGCAAAAGAAACCTTAACGGAGGCGATCGCAGAGGTCGCGAAACGTGACGATCTGGCGTCGTCGGAAAAACTCAATTCTTTCGAAGAAATAACCAATTACAACAACTTTTACGAGTTTTCAACCAGCAAAACTGCGGTCGCGAGAAAGGCCGAAGGCTTCGTCACCCGTCCGTGGACGGTCCAGGTCGACGGAATAGTGAAGAAGCCGAGGATATTCGATATCGATGAGCTGTTGAGGTTCGATCAGGAAGAGCGGATCTACAGGTTTCGATGCGTTGAAGCTTGGTCGATGGTTATTCCCTGGGTTGGATTTCCATTAAAGTCCTTGCTGGATATTGTCGAGCCATTGTCGAGTGCTAAATATGTTGCATTTCAGACCCACTATGATCGTGCACAGATGCAGTCGTCATTCTCGGCAGGCATCGACTTCCCGTTTGTCGAAGGATTGAGGCTCGATGAAGCTCTTCATCCGCTCACGATATTGGCGACCGGGCTTTATAGCAAACAAATGCCAAACCAGAACGGAGCGCCTATTCGTTTGATCGTGCCCTGGAAATATGGCTTCAAGAGCATCAAATCGATCGTGAAGATTACTCTGACCAGTGAGGAACCTCCGACGACCTGGAACATTGCCGCCCCTGACGAATATGGCTTCTATTCGAATGTGAACCCGGAGGTCGATCATCCGCGGTGGTCGCAGGGATCCGAACGGAGGATCGGTGAACTTGGCCTTCGAAAAACCACTATGTTCAACGGATATGCCGAAGATGTGGCGCATCTTTACAATGGCATCGATCTGAAAAGGTACTTCTAGATTGACGGATATTAGATTTTACAGGTCATTGCTGATCATCAACGGCATGGTGCCGTTGGTTTTACTCTCTTGGGATGGATATCACGGCCAGCTCGGAGCGAATCCTGTAGAATTTGTACTTCGAACGGCCGGCGTGCTGACGCTCGTGTATCTGCTTTTGACTCTGGCGATCACGCCGTTACGACATTCGCTCGGGATCAACGAACTGATAAAATTTCGACGGTTGCTGGGTCTATTTGCATTTTTCTATGGCTGCTTACACCTGGTAACGTATATCGTGTTCGACCGCGGCCTAAGTCCGACCGGGACGGTCGCGGATGTGATTCAGCGTCCATTTATTGCGATCGGTATGGCTTCGTTCTTTATGCTCGTCCCGCTCGCAATTACTTCAACGAACGCGATGGTAAAGCGTTTGGGCGGAAAGACTTGGCGCAGGCTGCATCGTCTAACCTACCTGGCGGCAATTGGCGGTGTGATCCACTTTTGGATGATCGTAAAATCGGATATTTTTTATCCGGCGATCTTTGGCTTGGTGCTTGCCGTTCTGTTGGGTTGGCGGATTTTCTCAAGCCTGCGAAAATTCAGTACCGCAAAAATCGAACGGTAAAGGTACGGGCCTAATTACTTTTTCGTTACCCCGGGCGAGTCGAACGCCTTGCGATAATCGCTGCCGGTCATTGTGACGGTCTTGCACATTTCGTGCAGGCGTGACCGAAGCCTTGCCCCTATCCGGTCCTCAAGCATTTCGTCTCGGTCGCTTTGGCGGGTGTCAAGATAGTTTGTAGTGAAAATTGTGAGCTTTTTATCGTTGTAACGCGTGCTGATCACATGCGTCATCGTATCGCGGACCCAGTCAGTCGGCTTTGATGCTCCCACCTCGTCCAGCACTAATACTTCCGCATCGAAAACCGGCGAGAGGACCGTAAGTTCCGATGTTTTCGTATTAGAATTGTAAGAATCCTGGATTTCCTTTAACAGCGATCCGAAATCGTAAAACAGGCATGAAAACCCGCGTTCCGTAAGCCCTTTCAAGATCGAAACGGCTAGATGGGTCTTCCCGACGCCGACGGTCCCGATAAATAGCAGACCCTGTTCAACAGCTGGATAATCCATTGCTAGACGGCTCGCAAATTTGAACGCCCGTTCTTGCGATGGATTGAAGGGTTTGTAATTGTGAAAGTGACAATTTGCATAACGCTTCGGAAGCCGGGCGCGATCGATGAGATTCATCTGAGCCTGCTGCTTTCGGCAGATGCATGCCCTTGCCCCTTGACCGGGTATTACCTCCAAACCGGTCCCAAAGCAAATCGAACAGAGGACTTCGGTCGAGTCGGTATAGATCTTAGAGCGGGGAACGGCGATAAGATTGTGGGCGGACTTGTTTTCTTTGGGCATTTTAGCGAATCGGGGCGGTGAGCTATTCGGGGAGGCGCCGTCGTTCGGACTGAATTATATCACCGAAGAAATCTATTTCAAATTCACGCTAGTGGGTAGTGCGAGTGAACCCGAGACCAGGCTTACCAACTATGGTATATTTGCTTTTTCGATAGCTTTTGTACATTATGAGCATTCTTCGCAGTATATTGATACGCTTGGGTTTAGCGGATTTGAACGCCGAGCGAACGCCGATTTCTGTTTTCCTCCTCGATGACGATAAGCGGCGTCATCGCTGGTTTCAAAAGAGATTTGAAGGCGATTCCCTGGATATTGCCGAAACGGTCGACGAAGCAAAATCGCTGTTGAATGACAACAGCTATGACGCGATATTTCTTGATCACGACCTGCTTCCACATCATTATGAATCGAATGATCACGACGACTTTGCCTCCACCGGCTACGCCATTGCCGAATTCCTAAATGATAGATCCACTCTCCAGCGCGCTGCGACCATCGTAGTTCATACGCGAAATGCGGACGCGGCCATACCAATGGTGCAAAAACTTCGGGAATCCGGTCGAAGTGTCGAATATGTAGCATTCCCGATGCTTGATCTCAAAATTAGGAACTATTGGAAACGGTAGGTATCGCCCGTTGTTGAGCTATCCTCGAGGTTACCTTTCAGGTTCTTTAAGGTACTTTTTGTTTCTTATCGCTTTTGGCCGGAGGTCGTCCTCTGGATACAATTCGTCATCCTTGCCATAACCTAAGCCCTTCATAAGCTTAGTCGGAGCATTTCGAATTTTCATCGGTACCGCGAGGTTCCCAAAGTTCTTAACATCTTCCATGGCGGCTGCGATAGCGTCGGTGCTCGAACGGTCTTTTGCCGCGTTGCATAGGTATGCAGCGCCATGGGCAAGGTTTAGAACGCACTCCGGCAGGCCTATAGTCTCGACTGAACGAAAAACGGCATTCGCTACAACGAGAGCCGTCGGCTGCGCCAGTCCGATATCCTCGGATGCAAAGATCACCATCCTTCTGGCGATAAACTTCGGGTCCTCGCCCGATTCGATCATCCTGGCAAGATAATAGAGTGCGGCGTCCGGCTGGCTCGCACGCATCGATTTTATGAATGCGCTTATGACGTTGTAGTGCTCTTCGCCTTTCTTGTCATACCGGAGGAATTTTGATTGAAGCGCTTCACGGAGCGTGTCAATATTGATCCTTTCGTAAAGGTTATCAGTATCCTCGATCATCGTGATCGCCTGCCGCGCATCACCGTTGGCCATGGCGATCAGCCATTCTTTTGATTCCGCGTCTAGTTCAAACCCGGACCGGTCGATGATCGCCGACATATCTTCATCCGATAGTTCGTTCAATACGAATACACGGAGTCTGGACAACAGTGCAGGAATAACCTCGAAGCTGGGATTCTCGGTAGTTGCTCCGATCAGGACGAGTTCGCCGCTTTCGACATACGGGAGAAGAAAATCCTGTTGCGCCTTGTTGAATCGGTGTATCTCGTCGAGGAACAGGATTCGCGGCCGGCCATCTACTGTTGGTTCACGGACGATCTTACGAATGTCGTCCTTTCCGGCCGAAACAGCGGAAAGCTCATGAAACGTCGCTCTTAGCGCATTCGCGTAGATGCGAGCAAGAGTAGTCTTGCCGGTTCCGGGTGTTCCCCAGAGCAAGAATGAGAAAATGTGCTTCTGCTCGATTGCCAGGCGAATAGGTTTGCCGTCGCCGACAAGATGCCGCTGTCCGACAAAACCGTCCAGGGTTGTTGGCCTAATGCGGCTGGCGAGGGGTTCCATAGTGCTCGAATTAATCTAGCACAGACTTCTGTTTATTTAATGTTAGCCCTTAAATATTGACGCAAGAACCTTTCAATTTTGATAATCTAAAAGTTAATGCAGATGTTATCGCCAATGTTTCAGCGGATAACCGCTTTCGTGATGCCTTTCATCTTTCTGCTCGTTTGGGTGTCATGTATTACCATATGCTCTACGATTGCCGAACCTGGTGGTGAAGGTGTCGTTCGGCAAACGGCTGACTTTGAACGGATAAACTTCGCATCGTCCAAAGACGCCGACAGATGTTCGGTTTCGGCGAACGCCGCATTAATACAAGAACATAACCCCCCCCAAACGGGCCCCTCGCTTTTTGCAGGGACGACTCCATTAACGCCGTTCGGTTCTGCGGAAAGTCTTCGGCCTTCGCGGGAGCAGATTCTACCGTCGCTGCCTGATCCTCGACTCGCATCAAGTCTCTTTTTGCAATTTCGATCGATTCGAATCTAAACATCCCTTTTCGTCAATGTGCTTCTTAGCGTGCCACTCCAGGACGCTTTTATTTGCTATTAAACGATTTATTTAAAGGGAGAACGAGTTCATGAAACGAACCCTCGGTGTGCTCGCGGCTTTTATCGCGATTGCTTTTTCAACCGCGACGGCACAGAAAATTGATAACGATCGAATTAAGTTGATGATTCACGATGAGCTAACGAAGCAGCCAATTGGCGGAGCAACTGTTTCTGTAAAGGACACGGACACAATCGCGATATCCGACGGAAGCGGAAAGGTTGAACTCAGTAATATTCCAATCGGCGAACAGACTATTGAGATCTTTTCAGCGGGTTATGAAACAAGGGAACTGAAATACGTTTTTCCGCTCGTCGATATAAGCGAGAAACGCGTCTCTATTAAGGTAAATAACGAGGTCGGCGAGGTCCTCATCAGTTCCACTCGAACAGGTCGCGAAATCGATGACGTGCCGACGCGTGTTGAAGCTATCGATGAAGAAGAAGTCGATGAGAAAACTACGATGCGTTCGTCTAATGTGTCGATGGTCTTGAACGAGAGCACGGGAATTAAGGTGCAGCAAACATCTGCCACCTCTGCGACACAGAGCATTCGGATTCAAGGTCTCGATGGTCGATACACGCAAATCCTTAAGGATGGCTTTCCGGTCTTTGGCGGATTTTCGGGAAGCCTAAGTCTGCTTGAGATCCCGCCTTTGGATTTGAAGCAAGTCGAGATCATTAAAGGCCCCGCCGCAACTTTTTACGGCGGCGGTGCTATCGCTGGTGTCGTTAATTTCATAAGCAAGGAACCGCAGGATAAGCCCGTAACGTCAATGATCTTCAATCAGACCTCGGCACTAGGAACAGATTATTCGATATTTAATTCTCAGAAATTCACCCGATTTGGTTACTCCTTTTTGGGTTCAGTGAATTACCAAAAGGAATACGATGTAGATAATGATCATTTCACGGAACTACCGAGGACGGTTTCGTTTAGCTTTAATCCACGAGTGTTCTTCAATATCGATGATAAAACACGCCTATCGATCGGAAACTCGACGAGCTCCCAAAATCGCCAAGGCGGGGATGTTTTTGTTTTCAGGAATAAAGCGGATGACCTTCATCAATACTTTGAAGACAACAAATCGATCCGAAACATTACGACCCTGAATCTTGATCGTGAGTTTTCGAATGCAAGTCGCCTAATTGCTAGACAAAGCCTCGCGTTCTTTGATCGTGAAATTCGAATTCCGAACTATCGTTTCAAAGGTCAGCAATTTAATGCGTACACAGACGTTTCTTACTATCATCCGATCGAAAAACATTCACTTGTATTTGGCTTTAACGCGGTTTATGACCAGTTTAGGGAAGATGAACAGACGATAAGCCCTGTACTTCGTAATGAGTCTCGCACGATTTTTGGTGGCTATGCACAAGACAGCATTGATATTACAAACAAATTATCGCTGGAAGCGGGCTTTCGGCTTGACTATGTAAAAGACTATGGCGTTTACCCTCTCCCGCGCGTGTCGCTGCTCTATCGGTTTACGCAAAACCTCACAAGTCGTTTCAGCGTCGGCCTGGGTTACAAAGCGCCGAGTATGTTTACCGAAGAAGCGGAAACTTTACTATTCCAAAATATTCTTCCGGTCGGAAACGACTTGAAAGCCGAAACGAGTAGCGGGGGCACATTCGATGTGAATTACAAGAAGAGCATCGGGGAACAGTTTTCGTTCTCGATCAATCAAATGTTTTTTTATACGCAGATCAAAAATCCTTTGATCGTTGTCAACATAAGCGAGAACATTCGAGGTTTTACAAATGCAGATCAGCAGATAAAGAGCGCGGGATTCGAAACAAATTTACGAGCAAGCTACGACTTTGTAAAACTGTTTGCTGGTTACACTTTCACAAACGCCAAAGCTGAATACCTGCCTGACGATCAGAGATTGCCGTTAGTGCCTAAAAACAAGATGAACGCTGCTCTCCTTTTCGAAAAAGAGGATAATTTTAAGGCCGGGATCGAGGCGTACTTCACAAGTAGTCAGATTCTTAGCAATCGGCTTAAGACAAAACCTTTTTGGGTGGTTGGTATATTTGGAGAAAAATCTTTCGGCAAGTTCAGTCTTTTCGTAAACGCCGAAAACATTACCGATACTCGGCAAAGTCGGTTCGGCCCGATTGTTTTCCCGCCGTATCAGGATCCAACATTCGCCGAGATTTACACTCACACCGAGGGGCGCGTTTTCAACGGTGGAATTAAGGTAAGGCTTTGATCGAAAAAGGAGGTCGAGATGAATATTAACCAATATTCGCACATCGGATAACGCAAATCGTCGGGTCTGCGAGTCGTAGATAATTATGGTGGCCCAGGACGGAGTCGAACCGCAGACATGCGGATTTCAGTCTTGGAGTGTCCATTTTTGTTTACAATCGCTTAGCTGTGTAATATACTGAGTACGAAAGGGTTAGCTGGACAAACAGGGACAGGTTGGATTCGGCAAGACATCAACAGACACTTTTCGGGTACGCTCCCGGGAGACTCGACAAGGAGTTCACGAATGACGGTCGTCACCTCATTGGCGAGGGTACGCTTTGGGGCAAGGATCCTTTGGAAAAAGGCTTTTTTGAAATAGAGTTCTCGTGATACTTATGTTCATGGCACATTCCCTCCGTTCGGCGTTTCTGATTTTCTCCGCATTTTTTCTCAGCCCACTATTTCTGTTTGCCCAAACTCTGCCAGCCGAACTTCAGACGCCCGACATAGTATCGATTAACCGCATGCCGATGCGGGCCCACGCTTTCGCGTTCGAGAACAGGCAGCTTGCCGCAAAACGCGAGAAGGAGAAATCCGCTCACTTTCTTTCTCTAAATGGTAATTGGAAATTCAACTGGGTGCAGGATCCGAATAAGCGCCCGTTGGATTTTTATAAGCCGGACTATAACGACTCAGGCTGGAAGGATTTTACGGTCCCCGCTAACTGGGAAGTGAACGGCTATGGACTGCCGATCTACGTTAATCATCCGTATGAATTTACGGGCAAGAAAAAGATGCGGGCGCAGCTAAACCCGCCGTTCGACATTCCCGAGAACAACAATCCGGTCGGCTCATACAGAAAAACCTTTACGATCCCGGCGGGTTGGGACGGCCGTCAGATATTCATTCACTTGGGCGCGGTTAAGTCGGCGTTCTTTATTTGGATCAATGGCAAAAAAGTTGGTTACAGCGAGGACAGCAAACTGGCCGCGGAATTCGATATTACGAATTATGTAAAGCCTGGCGAGAATCTCGTTGCCCTCGAGGTTTACCGTTGGAGCGACGGCAGCTATCTCGAATGTCAGGATATGTGGCGCATATCCGGCATCGAGCGCGATGTTTATTTGTATTCAACGCCAAAGATCGATGTCCGCGATTTTAATGTTGCTGCAACGCTCGACAAGACGTACAAGAACGGCCTGCTCGATATAAACGTCAACGTCGATAATTACAGGATCGACACAAGGACACTTCACAGCAAACCCGATGCGTTTTCGATCGCAGTCGAGTTGACTGACGCCGAGGGCCACATAATGTGGACTGAAGAATCGGGGCCGAAAACAGTGTTGGGCAACTACAATTCGTGGGTTGGATTTAAAACGGAAATTCCGTCCGTGAAACAGTGGTCGGCGGAAATGCCGTACCTTTATACGCTCTACATAACGCTCAAAAACGCCGCCGGTGAAGTGATTGAGGTGATTCCACAGCGTGTCGGTTTCAGATCGGTCGAAATCGTGGGCAGCGACTTTTTAATAAATGGGAAACGCGTATTTTTGAAAGGCGTCAACCGTCACGAGCATCATCCGACGCGCGGCCACGCGCTGACGCGCGACGATATGCGCAAAGATATGGAAATGATGAAGAAGTTGAACGTCAACGCCGTTCGACATTCGCATTATCCTCCCGATCCGTATTGGATGGAGTTGTGCGACGAGTTTGGTTTGTACGTGGTCGATGAAGCGAATATCGAATCGCACGGCCGCGGATACGACCTTGAATATACATTGGCAAACGACCGCAAATGGCGAAACCCGCATTTTGAACGCATAAGGCGAATGTACGAACGCGACAAGAATTTTCCGTCCGTTGTCACATGGTCACTCGGAAACGAAGCCGGCAACGGCGTCAATATGTATGAGTCGTATGAGTGGCTGAAGAAAGCCGACTCGACGCGCCCGGTTCAGTATGAACGTGCTGAATTCGATTTCAATACCGATATGATCGTTCCTCAATATCCCGATCCAGACTGGCTTGTCGCGTATTCAAAAGGAAAAGAAAATCGGCCGCTGATAATGAGCGAGTTTGCACATATCATGGGCAACAGCCTCGGAAACTACAAGGATTACTGGGACGTGATCGAAAGCCAGCCTCGGCTGCAGGGCGGCTTCATCTGGGAGTGGATAGACCAGGGGATCGACGTCGTCAAGAACGGCAAACGCATCATGGCCTATGGTGGCGATTTTCCACTCGAAGGTCCGGTCAATGAGGATTTCAGCGACAATAATTTTTGCATCAAAGGCGTTGTAACCGGATATAGGGAACTGACGCCGATGGCGGTCGAGGTCAAACGCGTTCACCAATTTATCAAAACCACATACCTCGGTAACGGACGGATCAGCGTCAATAGCAGTTATTTTTTTAGAGATATTAACAACGCTCAGCTGAGTTGGGAAGTGCTCGAAAACGGCAAGGTCGTTGAAAAGGGGATCGTCCCGTACATTGCTCCTCCGCCGCGCGAAACCGTGACCGTCGATCTGCGGATCAAAACAAAGCAGGCTGCCGGCAGGGAATATTTCCTGAATGTGCGTTACACGCTGAAGGAAGCCGAGCCGTTTCTCGAAAAGGGTTACGAGGTGGCCTATGATCAGTTTGCACTGAACGAACGGCAGAAAATTTCTGCACCAGTTATTGCGAAGGGAAAATTGACGGTTGCAAGATCGACAGACTCGTTGACGATTACAGGGGCGAATTTCAAAGTTGACTTCGACACGAAGAACGGCGTGATGAAGACCTACGCATTCAACAACGAGTCCGTAATCCAAAATGGTCCTGAGCCGGCCTACTGGCGAGCGCCGACCGATAACGACATCGGAGCGCGATTTAACAGCAAACTGCGCAAATGGAGATCGGCCTATGGCGAAGGCAGACTGTTGTCCGCCGAAGCTAAGGAGAACGCCGATCGCACCGTGTCGGTGACTTTTAGAAAAGAGCTGCTCGCCGGCGATGCGGTTCAGACGCAAAATATTACAGTCTTTCCCGACGGAGCATTGAAGATAGAAAACTCTTTCGACGCCGTAAAAGGCGATCATAAATTGCTGCTGCGAATCGGCAACGATCTGCAGTTAAATAAACAGTTGAGCAACATCGAATTCTATGGCCGCGGCCCGTGGGAAAATTATTGGGATAGGAAAACTGCGTCGCTCATAGGCTTGTATAAACAGACCGTCAGTCAACAGTATTTCCCATACGCGCGGCCTCAGGAATCGGGCAATAAAACCGAAGTCCGCTGGGTGAACTTCACCAATGCGAAGGGCAAGGGCGTGCGGTTTGTTTATGCCGATGCATTGCTGAGCTTTTCGGCATTGCCATATAGCCTCGATGATCTAGACCCCGAGGAAAATAAGAAGCAATATCACTCGGGCGAGTTGACGCCGCGCAACGAAATTTACGCGCACATCGATCTTCAGCAAACCGGTCTTCAAGGCATCGACAGCTGGGGCTCAGAGCCGCTAAAGCAGTACCGGATCCCGTTTGCCGACCATCGTTACAGCTATTACATGATCCCGATTAGATAACGGCCGTATGGAAAGTCTAAGTAAGTAAGCGGCAGCGTTAGTCGCCTTTCGCGGCATTTTATGGTTGGGTATGAGATGCTTGCTGAGCCGCAGCGCGACATTTCGTCGGAATCTGCGGCGGACACGCTCAGGAATACGGTTACGAGCTAAAACATGTTCGAGTCATTAAAAGGTAAACTCCTTGTTTCCTGTCAGGCGTCGGAGGGAGACGCATTTCGCGATTCCGAATCGATGGCGCGATTTGCCTTATCGGCGGTTCAAGGCGGCGCGGCTGGCATCCGCGCGGAAGGTGCCGAGGATGTTCGGAGGATTCGGGCGGCGGTTGATGTTCCCATCATCGGCATCAAGAAAAGTATTGCGGCAGACGGACGCATTTTGATTACGCCGTCAACGGAAGCCGCGCGCGAATTGGTCGCCGCCGGCGCCGATATGATTGCGCTGGACTGCACCGCACGCGGGCAAAGTTACGAAGCGCTGGACAGACTACGGCAGATCAAACACGAGTTGAATGTTCCAGCGCTGGCGGACATTGCCACGCTTGAAGAGGCACGTGCGGCGGAAATGGCAGGCGCGGACTTCGTGTTGTCCACGATGCGCGGCTACACCGACGACACTGCGCACATCAAGGCATTCGATGCTGAGTGTATCGCTGAATTGTGCGGTACATTGAAAATTCCCGTAATCGCCGAAGGGCGCATCTGGACGATTGAAGAAGCGCGCGACGCAATCACAGCGGGCGCGTATGCGGTCATAATCGGCTCGGCGATCACTCGCCCTGACGAGATCTCACGGCGTTTCGTTTCCGGCGTTGAATCTGCCGCATCGTCGAACCTATCCGATAATTACGTTATCGCGGTTGACATCGGCGGGACGAACATCAAATCCGGTATCGTGTCAGGTAAAGGAAAATTAGTTTCCCAAGCTGTCGATCCGACGCCGGCGCAAAACGGAAGAGAGGCGATATTGCGCGAAGCAAAGCGCATTGTTGAAGCCCGTTTCGTGGAAGCGCGTGAAAGAGCGATTGCGCCGACAGCAATCGGTATCGCTACGGCGGGCTGGGTTGACGCGGCAAGCGGAACGGTGATTTACGCTTCGGGCAATCTCCCCGGTTGGACGGGAACGCGCGTCGGCGACGAACTGCGCGAGGCTTTCGCTATGCCGGTGACGGTAGAAAACGACGCGAACGCGATGGCGGTCGCCGAACATCATTTCGGTGCAGCGCGAGGCGTTGATGATTTCGTCTGCATCACGCTCGGCACGGGTGTCGGCTGCGGCGTTTATCTCGACGGCAAACTGCGGCGCGGCTCAAATTCGATGGCGTCCAACCTCTCGCATATGCAAATCGAACGCGACGGCTTGAAATGCAATTGCGGCAAACGCGGCTGCTTTGAAACATATGTCGGCACGGCGGCGATCATGCGGTACGCGAACAATTCGTTTGCGACGGCGGCCGAGATTATTAAAGCCGCTAACGACGATTATATAAACGCCCGCGAAGCAATCGCGGAATTGGCGCGTCGTCTGGCAGACGGATGCGCGATTCTGGTTGAATTATTTGACCCGTCACTGCTGCTGCTCGGCGGTGGTCTGACACAGAATAATCCGCTTTTACTGTCGGAACTAAGGGAAAGTTTGCAAAAAAATCTGCTCGCACCCGACATCCGCAACTTGTGTGTCGAACTTTCGACGCAAAGCTATTTCGGCGGCGTGATCGGCGCGGCGGCAATCGCTCTGGAAAAAGTTTCAGCTTGAGGGAGAAGTGTTAATGGGCGATTTTGCCCGTTGCACCGCCGCTTGGTTACAATCAAGTAGAGCCGTGCCCGCATAATTTCAACATGCACTTTTGCTTTGGTGTGAAACAACTATGCGCAATTTGATCGCAAAGGCTTTTTTCGCTTTCGGCCTCTTGATTTACTGCACGATTCTCGCCAATGCTCAGCATCGGACCCAGAAAAATGAAGACCTCTGGCGTGGGCCGCACAGTATTGAGAGCTTGAAGGCTGCTCCTGTTGCGTTGATCCCGTTTCCGAGAAAAGCAGAGTGGTCAGGCGGCAGGCGGCGGCTCGGCTCGGACACGAGGGTCGTATTTCTCGAAGCGGATCGCGAAGCTGTTGGTGCCGCCGTTCGTTCAGTTCAGGAAGTACTTTCCGTGAACGGCAAAACCTCTCAACTTCAAAGCGTGGAAACAGATGATCGAATTCCTCCGAACGTCATATTTATTGGACTTGACGGCGGCCTCCCTTCGAAGGCAGAAGGTTATTCACTTGAAATAACTCCGAGGCAGGTAACGATTCTCGGGAAGGATGCCGCGGGCGCGTTTTATGCGGTGCAAACGCTTCGACAGTTGATCACGAAAAAAGGAAGCGCTATCAACGTTCCTCTAGGCAAAATACTGGATTGGCCGGCATTTCAGCTGCGCGGCTTTATGCATGACACCGGGCGGAATTTTCAGGAGATCGATTCGCTGAAGAAGCAACTCGATCATCTTGCGGCGTATAAGTTTAATACCTTTCACTGGCATTTAACCGACAACCCGGCGTGGCGGCCGCAGACCCGAATTTATCCTCAGCTCAACGATGCCAAAAATCGCAAGGCGGGCCGCGACCCGGAGAAAACATATAGTTTTGACGACATTCGCGAGCTGGTCCGCTACGCCCGTGAGCGGCATATTCAGGTCATTCCCGAGCTCGATATGCCTGGACACAGCGCTTTTTTTGAGCCGTCGTTCGGATTCAAAATGCACACCGAACAGGGAATGAAGGTGCTTGAAGATCTGATCGATGAGTTCTGCAAGGAAATACCCGCATCGGATTTTCCGATCATTCACCTTGGCTCGGACGAGGTGCGCATTCCTAATCCCGACGAGTTTATATGGCGGATGACCGCTCGCTTAAAAGCAAACGGACGTCGGGCGATGGTGTGGAACCCGGGTCTCAAGAACGAAAGCGGCACGATTGAACAATTGTGGAGCGATGCCGGAACAGAGGCGGGAAAACGTACTCAAGGCAATCCGTTTGTAGACTCGTACGCGGGCTATCTGAACTCCTACGACGCTTTAACTTTGATTCGGCGTTACTTTTTCCAACAGCCTTGCGGACGCTATGAGGGCGACTCGATCGCGCTAGGAGGAATTCTTTGCATGTGGCCGGACGTGCGGGTCGACGATAAGGGAAGGATGTTTCTGCACAGTCCCGTCTGGCCCGGCGCACTGGCGTACAGCGAAGCGGTGTGGTGTGGACGGCCTGCGTACGAGAATCAACATATGGACGATTTGCCATCGGCGGATACCGAGGCTGGAAAGCATTTTCGGGAATTTGAGCAACGCCTTGCACGGCACCGCGACCGCTTTTTCAAGAACGAGCCGTTTCCGTTTGTTCAGTCCGGCCATGTCAAATTTCGTTTGTTGGGTCCATATATGCGAGGCAGGGAGCAGCCGATTGACACCGCACTTGCGCCTGAAAAAAATCTTGATGACAGTCTTCCGGAAAAAAGGAAATCGGTTTACGGCGGCGTGCATCGCTTCGACACGCTTTTAGCCCAGCCGTTGTCAACCGACGCAAACGAAACGGTTTATCTCGAAACGCAGATCTTCAGTCGCACTGCGAAACAGATTCACGCATGGATCGGTTTCGAGACGGCTACCCGAAGCAGCCGAAAGAGCGCCGGGATCCCGCCGCAAGGCAAGTGGGATGCAAACGGCGGAGCGATCTTCGTAAACGGTAAGGAACTCGCCGGGCCGCGGTGGCAAAACCCCGGCGCCAACCGTTATCTGCAGGAAACGTGGTTTCTGCCCGCAAACGAAATACCTTACACCAACGAGGAATTTTACTGGTCTCGAAAACCCGCGATTATTGATCTCAAGAAAGGTTGGAACAAAGTTTTGGTTAGTGCCCCACGCGCTTATAACCGTCAAAATTGGATGTTCGCGTTTGTCCCGGTAAGGCTGGATGGAAACCAAAGATGGGTCGAAGATTTATCGATAAACTTTCGATAAGTCCTCGACAATTGTATCAGTTGACGAGATTTGTTCGGAGTAGGCAGGGATTAACCGGCCCACTCCGAATCGCTTTTTTAGAAGCGGAACCTGCCCTGTATTTGCAGGAAGCGAGACGGCCCGTTGGCGTCGGCAGTTATGACGCCGTTGCCGTTTGGTCCGCCGTAAGATTGGTTGTTGAACAAATTCAACACGTCCAGACGGAGTTGAAGCTGCATTGATTCGGTAAACCGGAAGTTCCGTTGCAAATTAGCGTTCGTATAGTTAATACCGGGTGCTCGTAAGCCGGCAATGAATTGCGGGAAAACTCGGCGCTGAAGCGAGTTCGGCTGAAAGTTCGAAGGTGTGACGTTTGAGTAGGTGCATGGGACGGCATTGGCTCCACTTCGGCATATGCCGGCCGTCGTCATCCGGTCTAAAACCGATTGCGGGACTATCTCGCGAATCCGGGCTTCGTACGCGGTTCGGTTCGACGCGAGGTAATCCGACCCATTTCCGGGGAAGAGCTGCCAGTTGAACCAGTGTTCGAGCGTCTGCTTGTCGGGCTTAATGTCCTTTGCGAGCGTTTCCATATCGCCGTAGTAGAACTGATTTCCGAACCCGATCAAAGCACCTTGTTGCCAGGTATAAGTCGCTGCAATCTGCCAGCCGCCGAGAATTTTCGAGAGGAAACCATCGTTGAGAAATGGTTTGTTTCTGCCAAACGGCAATTCGTATATTCCAGAACCTGTGATTCGGTGCGGACGCGTACCATTGTTAGTCACCCACGACATTCCATCGTCGACGCTGTTCAAATAAGAAGTTACATTGCTGCTCGTCATTGTGTAGCCGATATCGAACGACAGTCCTTTTGAAAAGCGTTTTCGCAAGCTCAGTTCCAGCGCGTGATGACGGTGTTTTCCCTCGTTGGTTCGTTCGGTTAGTGTGCCAAGCTGCGGAAACGGAGATATCAGCTGCGAGACCGAAATGGTCGAGCTCCTGAAGAAGTTCGTGTTCTGCATATCCTGGTAAACCAACGGATGGGTCTGCTGCAGTGAGGCGAACTCAGGACGAGTATAACGGAACGGATTTGGCACGGTTCGGAGCAATTCGGTCAGATGATCGTTCCGCCGGATATCGTCGGTCACCCAGAAACTGCCGGGCAAAACGTTGATATTCCGGTTAAAATAATCATCGTCCGAATACGAACCGGCATAGGCGGCCTCAAGCACCATGTTATTGCCGATTTGTCGCTGAATCGAAGCCCGCCACCGCTGCTGCCGCGCCCGCTTAATGTCGTATGGGATGTAGCTGTAGCCTCCGCCCTGAATCGCCGACAGACCGAGCGCGTCGCGCACGGGTGAATCGAAACGCGTACCGTCGGCGCGAACCGGAAAAGGATCGGTCAAAGGCGAAATCCCGTTTTGCGGGTCGCCCACGAGCCAGGTCAAGCCGTTGTCGAGACTGATGTCTGTGAACGTGCCGACGCTGTAGCCCAATTGAGAATCGAGCGGAAAGTTCGACGAGAAATCCATCACGTTCAATATGTCGTGATAAATACCGTAACCGCCTTGCAGAACGGTGTTTTCATCCAGCATATATGACGCGCCGAAACGCGGCATCCAGAGCAGCTGATCGCCGTATAATTTGCGGCTCGCGCCGTCTTTGCCGGGATAAACGGAGCCGCCGCGCACTTGGAAGCTGGCAGCAGTTGGCAGTAGCAGGGAGCGCTGGGCAGGGGTAAGACCGGCTAAAACATTCGCATAGGATGTTTGCGCCAACGACGTGATCGGAAGCTCGGCGTCTTTATCCAGTTCGCCGATCAGTCGGTCGAAACGTTCGGTTGCGCCAACGTCGTATTCAAGCCGGAGTCCGATATTGAGCGTCAGACGCGGCGAAAAGCGCCAGTTGTCTTGAACGTAACCGCCGTAAAACGGATTGTATGCAGCGGCATCATCGTTAAATGACACATTCATTCCGTTGCTCGGCATGCCTAGAATAAACGCTGCCCAACTCAGACCCAGCGAGGAGGCGGGCGTAATGCCGGACGAATCTCTGCGCGTCCAGACGTTCGAGAACGAGAACCTCCCGGATGTATTTCCCGGTTCGGTTAGTGTTTTGTAGCTAAAACGGGTATCGAGTCCGCCACGAAGGGTGTGATTGCCACGAATGTGCGTCATGTCGCCTTTGAATGAGCGATACTCATAATTCTTCGGCACGCCAGGCGGATGCGCGATGGCTCCCCAAGTCGCAACTGTACTGTAGCCGCTAACGTTAAATTGCGGGAAATGCTGTTTGCCTCTCCCCTCGGCATACTCATCGAGGTATGATGGAAAACCGAGCGACGAAGGCGCGACCATTTGTATGTCAACCGGCTCGTTGCTTTCGGCAAAATTGTGAATTGAAGCCGAGAAATTGACAACCGTGTTCGAAGTCGCTGTCCAAACCCAGTCGAGCGTGCCGCCGATGTTTTCGCGCAAACCGATCGCTTCGCCCCAGCCGGGAGCGTGGTTCGCTAGCCAGTCCTGATTGTGTTCGAGATTCTTGCTGTACAACACCCGCCCGAAGATCTTTTGCTTGTCGGACAGGTTATAATCCACGCGGGTTGACCACGTGTGGTAGTCAAAAGTCCACGGCACCAGGTTGATGTAATTGCTGCTGTAATTTTCGCGCGGATTCGTCCTGACGACGTTCGGGAGCGGCAGCAGGCTGATATACGCCTGATACATCGGATTGTTAAAGCGATTTTGCGGAATGATGTTGCCCGGAAACGGATCGCGTATAACATGTCCGGCACGGTTGGGGTCTGGGCGGGCCGTCAGCGGGTCATAGATTTGGTATTCCGGTCCGAATTGTAGCAAATCGGAAAAATCACCGCGCCGGTGAGCCTCGGTCGGAACCGAATTAACACCGTACGCCGGACGATACATCCGGTCTTTCAGCCCGTTATAATTGAAAAAGAAGAACAGCTTCTTTTTGCCGCTCCAAAGTGCCGGTCCGCCGTCGTCGCCGAATCTCGGCAGATATATGGGACCTCCAATCGCGAAAGCATAGTTGTTCGAGCTTTGATTAGGCACGAGCTCAAGACGGTTTTCGAGCTCAATGCGGTTCGGATCCCCACTGGCGAGTTCTCTTGCGCGGCGTTCGTTAAAATTCTTCTTGACAAAATACGGCACGGCGTTCCACGAGCTGCGCCAGTGCTGCCAGCTAGCGCTGCCGTGAAATTCATTCGTGCCGGATTTTGTCTGGGTCGATACACGCAAACCCGAGCTGGCACCGGACGAAGCATCAAAGTTCGCCGTTTCAACACGAAATTCGGCCACCGTGTCCGGGTGCGGCTGAAACGCCACACGTCGCCGGTCAGCGCGGCTCTGCACGCCGTCGATCGAAAAATCGTTACCGCCGACTTTACTGCCCAAACCGACCGAGTCACCAAGAAAAGTAAAAGCCGGATTTGTGTAACCGAAAACATTTCCGACCTGCACGCCCGGAGTGAAAATAGTCAGCAAGGTCGTGTTGTTGTTCAATGTGGGTAGATCGCGGACGCTGCGATTGTCAATGATCCGCCCGGCGGTTACCGCGCTAGTTTCAATCAGCGGCGTATCAGCAGTTACGGTAACCGTTTCTGACACCTCGCCGATTTCAAGTAGAAGGTCAGTCCGCGCCCTGCCGCCGACTGACAGGTTAATGCCCTTGCGTACGATCTTTTTGAATCCCGCGGTCTCAGCGCTGACCTCGTAGTCGCCGGGGAGCAGCAGCAAGGCCTCGTAATAGCCGGAGTCGTTGGTTTGCACCCGATTCGCAACATTGGTGCTGACATTCGTTACCGTAACGTCGGCACCGGCGACAACACTGCCGGACGAATCTGTAACGACTCCGAAGATCGAGCCGCGCGTCTCTTGGCCAAAAAGGGTCGAGCCCAGTAGTACCATCAGCACCAAAAATATACCGACCGAATTTATAGTGTTCCTCATGATCATGTCCTCTCGAAGAATTTGCGCCGTCTTGCGGCGAGATCTGGCAACAATTAGCTTTGTACCGACGATGTCTTGCGAATTCCGTCTCCGACTGTAACTATCAATTGTGTCTTGAGGGAAAACTTGACATTATCGATAATCGATATGTAAGATATTCCAGCGTTCCAAGTTTGTCAAGTCAGATTATCGATAATCGGTAAAAATATTAAACGAGGAATTAGGCGATGAAAAAGGAATTGAACGGAAGAGTGACCGGCCTCGTCCAGGAGAGCCCGCTTTACAGAGCCGAGCCGCATCTGGCTGACTCGCTTAAAACGCAGGTCGCCGAGATCGTCAAGCAGCAAATTTTTGCAGGTACGCTTAAGCCGGGAGACCCGCTGCGCGAACTGCATCTGGCGAAGGCGTTCAATGTCAGTCAGGCCACGGTGCGCGAGGCTCTTCTACAGCTCGAGCAGAGCGGTTTGGCGGTGCGTGCGGCTAACCGAAGTACTAAAGTGACGATGCTGGCGCCCGACGATGCCCGCAACCGCCTTGAGATTCGCTACCAACTTGAGCCGAACGCGTGTATCAACGCCAGTGCTCGCCTAACTGATGAGGATTTTGAATATCTGGAACGACTGGCGGCTGAGATTTCGAAGGACTTTAATTCGCCGGACTACAATTTTTACGAAACCAGCCAGTTGGATTTCCAATTTCATCGCTATATTTGGCAGAAATCCGGAAGTGCAATTCTCTGTACGACGCTAGAGCAGGTCGTTTTGCCGTTGTTTGCGTTCATCGGTATTTTGCGGCAAGTTGGCGTCGAAGAGCGACGCTCCGGCGATCCGCACAAACCGATCATCGATGCGCTCCGCGAAAAAAAGTCACAGAAAATAACAAAGGTGGTGAGACAGCATTTTGAACAATCCTATAATCACTTTATTGAGTTGGGCTCCGAGGATCTTAAGAGACTGCTTGACGACAAGGCAGAGACGCTTTAGCGGGATCATTCTACAGGAATATTTATGAAACGATTTGCAGGTATTTTAGCTGCGGCCGTGACGCCCTTTGACGAGCACGGCGCGTTCCGCTCGGATTCGTATCAGAAGCTGTTGGAGAGGCTGTACGCCGCAGGTGTGGATGGCGTCTACGCGTGTGGACAGACAGGCGAAGGTTTGCAGCAATCGGTCGCTCAACGCAAACAAGTCGCCGAAGCGTCCGTTCAATTTTCGCCGCCGGACAAGACGATTATCATGCACACCGGCGCGATGAACACCGCGGATGCGGTTGAGTTGACCCGGCACGCCGCTGAGATAGGCGCCGACGCAGTCAGCGCTCTGCCGCCGATAGGAAACTATTCGTTTGACGAGATCAAGGCATATTACACAGAGATCGCCTCTGCATCTGAAACTCCGCTTCTTATTTACTATTTTCCCTCACTGGCTCCTGCGATAACGGGCGTCGCGCAGGTCTTGGAGCTATGCGAAATTCCGAATGTGATCGGTCTCAAGTACACAGATTCAGACCTTTTCAAAATGTCGGAGGTCAAGAAAAACGGCTCGACGCTTTTCTTTGGTTCGGACGAGATGCTGACGGCGGGTTTGATAATGGGAGCCGACGGCGGCATCGGCAGTTTCTACAACGTAATGCCGGAGTTGTTTGTCAAGGCTTTTGAACTAACCAAAAAAGACGATTGGGAAGCCGCCCGTGCTGTGCAAAAACAAATCAACGAAGTAATCGCCATTGGACTGCGGTTTCCGGTCCACCCGGTTATTAAAGCGATGCTCTCGCGTCTTGGCATCGATTGCGGCAAATGCCTGCCGCCTCGCCGGCCGCTGACGGTTGAAGAAGATGCCGAACTCGACCGGCTTCTTAGCAGATCCGAAGTCTGGCATTCATTAAACGGAAAAGCGGAAGCGGTGTGAAAACAATTCGCCTCTCCCGAAATTGTTTCGGATACAAATTCTATGGCGCGATTTACATTTTTGGATTACGGCATTTTTGTCGTTTATTTGCTGGCTTCAGTGCTGATCGGCTTGCTGTTTGTTAAAGAACAGCGCAATTTGAAAGACTATTTTCTTGCTGGTCAAAGCATGAATTCGATAGTCGTGGCGATCTCGGTTCTTGCCGCTCTTTTTTCGGGCATTACCTATCTGGGTGCTCCGGCCGAAGTTTACGCAAACGGCTTTTGGTTTGTGTTGATCGCGCTGAGTTTTTTTATCGCTACGCCGGTTACGAATCTCCTCTTTTTGCCGTTCTTTTACAATGCCAAATTTTTTACCGCGTATCAGTTTTTGGAAGAACGCTTTTCGGTCGGGATACGGACGCTGGCTTCGGTTCTGTTTATCAGCCGGACGGTGATCTGGCTTGCTCTCGCGACGTATGCGCCCGCGCTCGCGCTCGAACAGGTCACGGGAATACCGCTTTGGCTGACGATTTCGGCAACAGGTCTTTTGACGACTTTTTACACGACGCTCGGCGGAATGAAAGCGGTCATTTGGACTGACGTAATGCAGTTTGTCGTGCTTTTCGGCGGACAGTTGGCAATTATCATCCTAGCGGTTTCATACGTTCCGGGCGGAGCGCAAGGCGTTTACGAGATCGGGCGCGACGCGGGAAAATACGCGCTGAGTTTTAGTCTCGACCCGACAATTCGCGTTACATTTTGGGGATTGATTATCGGCGGAGCGTTCGCCAATCTCGTCCAGATGGCGACCGATCAGGTTTCCGTCCAGCGATATTTGACCGCCACGGATATGGCGACGGCTCGGCGATCGCTCTGGATCAAACTAGCCCTAACCTTGCCGGTCGTGAGCGTATTTTATCTGACCGGCCTCGTGCTGTATGCGTTTTATCAAACAAAGGGCGATCCGGTGGCGTCGGGACTAGTGGCAAGCGTTGACCAAATTCTGCCATATTTCGTAGTCACCGAAATGCCGGCCGGAATGCCCGGGTTGCTAGTCGCCGCCATCTACGCCGCGAGTATGTCAACCATCTCCGCTGGGCTGAATTCGATGACCAGTTCTAGCCTCGTTGACATCTACCAACGCCTTTACAAGCCCGACGTCGAAGAAGAATCGCAGTTGAAGTTAGCGCGATACATCACGCTCGGCTACGGCGTGATCGTTACCGCGCTTGCATTCGTAGTCTCCGCACTCGGCACGATCCTGCAAGCGAGTAATACGATTTTCGGTCTGGTCGGCGGACCCCTGTTGGGGTTGTTTCTGCTCGGCATGCTGTCAAAACGCGCCAACTCGAAAGGCGCGTTTCTCGGCTGGCTAGCCGGATTCCTTGTTCTGATGCCGATCGTCTATCTAACAAAGGTGTCTTTTCTTTGGTACGGCTTGATTGGGTGTCTCGTTACGTGGGGGCTAGGTTGGGTATTTAGTCTTCTGCTTTCGGATCGGACAAAGTCGCTAAAATGAACAGTGTCTATTCACGGCGAACTTGCAACCTGCTTGTCTTTGGTGTGCTTATCGGCGTAGCAATCAAATTGTTCGAAGTGTCGATCCTGGGACAAATTGACCCGGGAACGGTAGACCTCACATGGAGCAAACTTCCGCCTTTGCCGGACAATCACGGTTTCGCCGGAGCGTTTGCCGGCGTCAGTAACGGCGCGTTGATCGTCGCGGGCGGCGCGAACTTCCCCGAAAAACCGCCGTGGGAAGGCGGCAAGAAGATCTGGACAGATAAAATTTTCGTACTGGAAAGACCCGGCAGCGAATGGAAAAGCGGTTTTACGCTACCTTTTCCCAACGGCTATGGCGTTTCGGTCACAACCGATCGCGGTTTATTGTGCATCGGCGGCGCGGATGCCGACAAACATTACGCCGACGTTTTCCTACTCGAATGGGTTAAGGGCAAGATAAAACGAACTCCGCTGCCGTCGCTGCCAAAGCCGCTGGCCTACGCAAGCGGGGCTCGTGTGGGAAACACGATCTACATCGCCGGAGGAACGGAAACTCCTACATCAACCGTAGCGTTAAAGGGCTTTTGGTCGCTCGATCTTGCCCAGCGGAATGCTCGTTGGAAAGAACTTGAACCATGGCCGGGACCGGGCAGGCTATTAAGTGTATCGGGGTCACACGGGCGCGGGTTTTACGTTTTTAGTGGAGCGAGCCTAAGTTCGGACACGACCGGCAAACCGCTGCGAACATATCTAAAGGACGCTTATCGATTCCTGCCTGAGACAGGTTGGCAAAAGCTTGCCGACCTCCCGCATTCGGTAACTGCCGCGCCGACCCCTGCCGCTTCAGTGAAAGGATCACGGCTGATCATTATTGGCGGCGACGACGGCACAAAGGCAGGCTTTCAGCCCATCGAAAGACATCCGGGTTTCGCCAGACGGATCTTATCCTACGAAATACGAACCGATACGTGGGCGGATGCCGGAACGACACCCGCGACCCACGTGACAACGTCATCGGTGAGGTGGCACGGAGGGTTCGTGATCCCGTCCGGCGAAATCCGTCCGGGCGTCCGATCGCCGGAAGTGTGGTTTGTGAGAGGGGTGCGATGAAAGTTATAAATGGGAGGTACTACGCCTGAACTGGCTCAATCTAAATTTTTGGAGCGTCTTGACGACCTAGACCCGAAACGAATGAGTAGCTGCCGAAGTCAACCGAAACGAAAATAGCAACATAGGTGGTTTCACCGATGTCGCTAACTTATTGTATCTGTTATAGATATTTGGTGGCCAGGGACGGGGTCGAACCGCCGACACGCGGATTTTCAGTCCGCTGCTCTACCAACTGAGCTACCTGGCCTCGCCTTCCGCACTGCCGATCAAGCGAATTCCATAGTCTAAATAAGCGGTCAATTGATGTCAAATCGAGTTCCCGAATACTGGATCGCCCGCCGAAAACAGCTTTTTTATTGTTGACACAGCCTTTTGCGAGGCTATAATGACATTTTAGTAGCTGTGGAGGCTATGGTCAGCTGCTGACACCATCCGATTTGGTTTGATACCTGCCCGTGCCGGTTTGAACGCCGTCGCTGTCCCCCAGGGACGCAACATTCGAACCGGCACAGCTATTTTAAATACTTTTGAGGAATTCAATATATGTCAAGATTTTTTCTCTTTATGGCCGTAAGCTCAATGTCGCTGTTGGGCCTGGCATGTGGGTCTACCGAGACAACCACCAATTCTAATGGCGTAAACAGCAACGGCGTGGTCAGCGCAGACTCAAGCAACATTCCGCCTGAATTTTCGACGAGCCCGATTACGCCAGGCGGCGAACCGACGCCTGGGATTCCGCCGGCTAACGCGACTCAATTACCGAAAGGCGCTACGCCGACCCCCGGCATTCCCGATCCGAAAACCCTCGGTAAACCGATGAAGCCGGGCCTGACCCCGACACCGGGGATTCCTGATCCCGAAACATTGAAAAGACAGATGAATCAGCCCGCGAGCAATACCGGAACCGGTGCGCCACCCATGATGTCCAAGGGCGCTACGAACTCGGACGCGAATGGTCCGAAAACAACGAAGAAGCCTTAAATTACAGTCTAGATCGTGTAGAAACGGCGGATATCCCGAAAGGATATCCGCTTTTTCAATTTTTAGTTATGCCTGGGCCGATTCTGCCCTGATAAGTCCAAGGATTTGTTTCACATCCATTTCGATCCGCTCGCAGAGTTCGGCATTCGCCTTCAAAAGGGATTTCGCATTCTCGCGTCCTTGGCCTAATCGTTCACCGCGGTAAGAGAACCATGCACCGCTTTTTTCTACGACGTTATTGTTTACCGCGAGGTCAAGTAGATCGCCTTCGCGTGAAATACCTTCGCCGTACATGATATCGAACTCCGCTTCGCGGAATGGCGGCGCCACTTTATTCTTTACAACCTTAACCCTCGTCCGGTTTCCGACGTTTCGGTCACCTTCTTTGATGGCCCCGATGCGCCGAATATCAAGTCGGACACTGGCATAAAACTTCAAGGCCTTCCCGCCCGTAGTGGTTTCGGGCGAACCGAAAAACACTCCGATCTTTTCGCGAAGCTGATTGATAAAGATAAAGCTTGTCCTCGAACTTGCCACGATAGCCGTAAGTTTGCGTAAGGCCTGCGACATTAACCGGGCCTGCAGCCCGGGAAGCGAATCACCCATCTCGCCATCAAGCTCTGCACGCGGAACGAGTGCGGCCACCGAATCGATCACGATCACGTCCACGCTGTTTGATCTTACAAGAGTTTCCGCGATCTCTAGTGCCTGTTCTCCGGAATCAGGCTGCGAGATCAGCATATCCTCAATGTTTACACCGAGATTGGAGGCGTACTCGGGATCCATTGCATGTTCGGCGTCAATATATGCAGCGATCCCGCCGCCTTTCTGCGCTGATGCGACGACGTGAAGGGCAAGTGTGGTTTTGCCCGAACTTTCAGGCCCATAGATCTCGATTATTCGTCCGCGTGGGACGCCGCCGACGCCGATCGCGGCATCAAGGCTCAAACATCCGGTTGAGAGCGCTCCGATGTCCTCTATCGGCCTTTCACCCAAACGCATGATCGAACCCTTGCCGAATTTTTTCTCGATCTGCAGCAACGCAGATTCTATAGCTTTACTTTTATCCATATTGATTCGTTCAGCTTCTCCGTGCAAAACTTCAGACTCCTTGATTCCTAGCTAATACTTCGAAAGCACATCCATACTAGCACAAATCAATCGTATGTGAAACACTGTTGCACGTATGACGCAATATTTGTCTAAATCTTCTGAGTGTTTTGAATGTTCTAAATGCTGTAACCCGTGAATTCAAGTAAGTTTAGAATAATCGATGCAAAATAGCAACGAAAAATCATTCCGGGCTTATTTATCGAACAGTATGTCGCTATAATGAATATTTCCGAATAGTTCGAAGCTAAAGATGCTGCGAAATGAAACGATTCATTTCGGTCTAACGTTAACGGTAGGGTTGCTTTATTTTTACGGATTATGAGTTTTTCCGACCTGATTGACCACATTCTTGACGACAAGTACAAGATCGAGAGCGAACTTGGCCGCGGCGGTATGGGAACTGTCTATCTTGCAACCCATCTTGGAACTGAAAGGCCGGTCGCTCTAAAGGTAATCGCGCCACAGTTTATGGAGCGTCCCGAATTTGTCGAGCGTTTTAGCCGCGAGGCACGGGCAGCAGGCCGGCTCCGCCACCCGAACGTGGTCAACGTGACAGACTATGGATATTCATCCACCGTCGACGGAAACGTTGCGTACATTGTCATGGAGTATCTTGACGGCTGCACGCTTGGCGAGATCCTCGAGGAGGAGCAAAACCTTCCGGTTTCATGGACGTTGGATATCCTGGAACAGGTGAGTTCTGCCGTCCAGGCTGCCCATGAACAGGGAATCATTCATCGCGACCTGAAACCGGACAATATCTGGCTGGAACCAAACCAGCGCGGAGGATACACGGTGAAGGTTCTGGATTTCGGCATCGCGAAACTCGAAGAATCTGTCTCGACAGGTGCGGCAATCCGCGAAATTCGCACATCGATAACACCGACCGGCGTAGATTCGCCCCGGTCGACGATTGCCGACGGGCATATAAATGAAGCAACTCTGTTCGGCAATATTCCGGCCACGATCGCCGACGGACTGGATCATCAGACCGCTGTAATGGAGACTGTCGGTGCCGATGTTGTCAGCATTCCGGATCCCGAAGGAGCAACGGCGATATTTCTTGCGGATCCTGATCACGTTGATGATGAGGATGTCGTTCGGACACGCCTTATGTCTGAATCGGCGGCTAGGCCGCAAAGCCTTGGTCCCACAACTCCGGTCGTTGGGATACAAACGGCCGACTTGACCCGAGCAGGGGCCGTTCTGGGAACTCCGCTTTATATGTCGCCCGAACAATGTTCAGGCGAAAAACTCGACGCCAGGTCGGACATCTATAGCCTTGGCGTGATCGCATATCAGATGCTTGCCGGACACACGCCGTTTGGTGGTGATTTTACCGCGGTAATGGCGGCCCATAAGAATGACCTTCCACCCCGTTTGGAAGCAAAGAAAGTTCGGAAAAAGCTAAAAAAGGTCATCTACTCCGCGATGGCCAAGAGTGCCGACGACCGGCCTCAAAGCGCGGAGGCCTTCGCAAGCCTGCTTCGGTCCCGATCCGAAGGGATCTATATGCTTCTCCGGCGGGCATTGATGATATATACCGAGCAAATGCCGAAGTTCCTGATCCTTTCCGCATTCTTTTCGATGCCGATGATCGTGCTGACGCTCACTTTGATCTTATTCGGATTCCTTAAGATCGACGGTATTATCTCTGCCGAAACTGCTTACTGGGCAATTGGGATAAACTCTTTTGCCTTAACAGTTATCAGTGCATTTTCGGTTTATTTGATCGTCGGTACGATTACCTGGATCGTAACACAGTTCCTTGCGGTCCCTTTGCGGCCGATCAAACTCCGTTTGGCGTTGAAAGAGGCCCGCACCAAATGGCAAACCTTTGCCGGCACCGGTATTTTGAGCATTGTTCTATCTATCGGCATTGGGATAGTGACCTGCGGAATAGGATTTCTGGTCGTTAGCGTTTGGTGGATGTTGCTGGCCCCGGTCGTAATGATGGAGAACCTAAAAGGCCGCGAGGCTCTCCGGCGGTCCAAGGAGCTTGTTAAACGATCGCTGCTGACGTCAGTGGCTGCGCTAGTGATCATGTTCTTGATCCCGGCCGTTTCCGCGGGACTCCTTTCGTTTGTACTGAGTGCCGTTGCCGGTTCATTGAGAAACAGCAGTGACCCGATCGTTTCGGTTGTGAATGATGGCGAAGTACAGAGTAACGTAGAGGAATCGAACAGGCCAAACACGCCGAATCTCGAATTTAACATCGGAAAGAAGCGGTTGATCAAATTGAATGACAAAGAGCCAAAAGATATGCAAACTCAATTGGTCGATGCGGTCTTCGAATCACTGCTTCAGATACTTTTGCTTCCTATCCAGATCGTCGTATATTCGTTCTCATCAATCATCGTAGCCTTGTTATACTTGAAGACACGGCAGGCCGGCGGTGAATCGATGCAAGATCTGATGACTAAATTCGAAGAGTCGGAATTTCCTCGCAAGAAATGGCAGGAGCGCGTACGGCAGCGTCTTATCCAATCGGGCCGTATCACAAGCAAACCTTAGAATGCGATGCACTTTTATACAGGCGGCAGCGTTAGCATTTCTGGCGGCGGCATTTCCATGCTTCTCGAATGGCCAGAGTATTCAACGCGAGCTAAAATTCGCGCCGGGCGGCACTATTGAGGTCAAAAACCATTACGGCAGGATTGAGGCGGCCGTGGCAAAGCCGGCGACCGACGAACAAACGGAAACTATAGAAAACAGTGATGCAGCGGGAATCGTACTTATTAAGGCATGGTCGTCGGAAAGTCTAAATGATGCTGATATTAAGATCGAAGAAAGCGGGAACGCTATCCGCGTCGAAGTTGATCCAAAGCAGTCCGGCAAACGGGTCGATGTTCAGATACGATTGCCTGCTCGTTCGCGGTTTAGGGCGAATACGCTCAGCGGGGAAGTGACCGTGTCTGGAAACCTCGAATTGATCGAATTGCGCACCGAGACAGGTACGATCGCCGTTGATGTTCCGACAGAAAGTTTGACCTATGATCTGCAATGGAATGCTTCGCGGCCGCGAATTTTGAGCGCATTCGAAATTGAGTCCGCAAAGGAACGATCCGGTGGTCGTTTTTCGATAAAAGGACAAACGGTACCCGAAAGTGCTGAAAATGAAAAGAACGGATCAACCGCTGACGAGCGGCCTGATGATCGGAACTCGTTGGGTTCCGCGGGATCAAAAACCCGAGAGCGATCCAGCGATAATATTCTTGCAGTTCGATTGAAAATTTCTACTGACCGCGGCATCGTTCTTTTAAATGTGCCGCCGAACGAAGTGTCGAGTGACCTTCGCGAGCGTCCACTCACGAA
>JBAUGL010000048.1:0-3962 GCA_049679665.1 Pyrinomonadaceae bacterium
GTAGTGTTGTCACCAGGCATCCGAGCGCTCCTCCAATGGCTCCATAATGATAAACGCCGAATATCATTAGCGGAACAATGAACATTAACGCAAACAAATTTAGATAAAAAGACAACTTCGTCCATCCGTGAGCAAGCTGCAGTGCGTGCGCCAAGTACACAAGTCCTTGAAGACCGTTTGCTATCGCGATAAGCGACAATAGGATAGAAGCATTCCTTGCAATTCCTTCATTTTTTGTCCATATCAATAATATTTCGTAGGAAAATGTAGATAGGATAACAACTATTGGCAGCAGAAGAACTGCCAATAGTTGACAGCTTCGATGATATAGATCGCTAAGAGAATCGGTGTTGCCCGTTGAAACAAGGTGAGAAAATTTTGGATAAAATGTTTGATACATCGCACCGGCCACCATAGCGATTGCCATGTTCGAGATGAGGGAAGCGAGCGCATAGTAGCCGAAGTCTTCGAGATTCAACATTCGGCTGAGTACTAGTTTGTCCGCCTGCGATACGATCACAGCCAGGGCAGTCATTCCGGTCATTCCCGCCGCAAAACGCCAAATTGAACGTAATATATCTTTACTGAAACTTCCGTATCCACCACGTCGCAGGATCCGATTCAGTGAGCCCTTTGTAAAGAGAAATTGAACGAGGGCTATAATTCCCTGCCATAACAGGAATGCTTCGATCGTTGACGATATGAAAGCAAGCACGAAAACCGAGCCAAACGACCGAAGCGCTGCGCAAATAATATTAATAAGACTTGCAAGCAATTGACGCTGCAACCCCATTAATCCCCCATTGTAAAAGTTTGTTGAAAACTGTACCGAAACATTTAGCGCCATAATGACAAGCGCTAACATGACCGTATGCTGAGGCAGATTCTTCGGCTGGATCCAAAAATACGCCAAAACCGGTGCCAAACCTGACAGCATCAAAGCTAATCCAGCGGAGGCGATCCAGTTCGGGATTTCCAAGGTCCGCTTCGTGTCGAGCATTTGTTGTAATTTGCCGTCGTGCGCGGAAAGTCGAGCGAGTTCACGGTTTATTGTCGACGAAAGGCCGAAATCCAGTAGGACAACAAAGACCTGCACACTGCTAAAAATTCCGATGAGACCGTAGCTTTCGACGCCTATATAGCGCAAATATATCGGGACGAAAACAATACTCAGCAATGCGACCACCGCATTACTGGTTATGCTCGCTATGATATTAGTCTTCGCTGAAAACGTTTGGGTAAAAAACAATGTTCTATTCGGCCAATTTTCCAAGCTTTGAGTCGGGTACGGCGATAGCGTTTGTAAACCCGTACGCATTGAAGTGCAAGCATGCTAAACCGGAAACCGGAGTTATTCGATTCTCCAAAACTTCGAAAAAACTGTAGTGAGGATTTTCAAGGGCCCCAAGGAAGCGAAAACACGAATCCGCGTCATTTCCATTCGCCTTCATGGCTTTTGGGTTGACTTCGAACATGATGATGGGAGCATCTTTGCGATTCAACGTTTGCTCAGCGCCGTTGAACACCGACAACTCCGTTCCTTCGACGTCACATTTAATGAAATCGGGAAGCGGCACTTTGCCGTCATGCACCAAATCGTCCAGGCGTTGCGTCTTGCACGTAACTTGATCTATCTCGGAACCAGACTCGTCAGTCCATTTCAGCAAACTGGCCATCGAAGCATCATCACTTGGAACAAATAAGGTTGCTTCCCCAGGCTTGTCAGAAAGAGCAACTGGGTGGATCCAAACATTCTTCAATGATTTTGCGGTGCGATTCAAACTCGGGAGGAGTTCGCCATTGGGTTCAAACGAATGCACTACCCCCCTTTCACCGACCATTTTTGAAAGAAAGGCAGTGTAGAGTCCCAAAAACACTCCGACATCAAATGCAACTTCGCCAGCGCACAACAACTTGCTCATCGCAATTTCGTCGCTCGAACTCCCGGAATATGTCAAAAGGCCCCTGTATAAAGGAAGCCGTAAATCTCCGCAAATTAAGCCGCCGTTAGTCTCGAAAAAGACAGCGTGCAATGAGGTCATTCGATGTGACAAAAAGTTTGTTAGTCGGGTACTGCCTCGCAACCCGCTCCGAAAATAGTATTTCAGAAAGTTGACTAATATTGTATTCATAACCTGGGAGAAGACGTGCATTTTAGCGAACAAGTCTAGCATTCTGCGGGTGTTCCGTGCCAATCGCACCAGACCGCAATTCTGACAGCGTGTGCCATCAATAAAACTATTGACAATCTATGAAACATCTGTCATAGTTGCGCGGGTCGGGCCGTTTACGCCGGAACTGATATTCGAAAAAGTGAGTGGAACACTGGGACACTGGGACAGTAGCGGATTCCCCGATTGCCGCATCATTTTAACGTTAATGATCGCGCTCAGCGCCGTCGGGCACATTTCCGTGATATATCTCGCCGCCGGTTTCGACGAACTCCCTGGCCTTTTCGCTCATGCCGGCGGCGAGGGCCTTTTCTTCGCTAAGTCCTTGTTTTTCAGCATATTCGCGAACGTCCTGGGTTATCTTCATTGAGCAAAAATGCGGGCCGCACATCGAACAGAAGTGGGCGAGCTTTGCTCCTTCGGCCGGAAGCGTCTCGTCGTGGAATTCCTTTGCCTTTTCGGGGTCGAGGCCGAGATTGAACTGGTCTTCCCAGCGAAACTCAAATCTGGCCTTGCTAAGCGCGTTGTCGCGATACTGCGCTCCAGGATGACCTTTCGCAAGATCGGCGGCGTGTGCAGCAAGCTTGTATGTAATAACTCCTTCTTTTACATCCTGTTTGTTCGGCAGGCCGAGATGCTCCTTGGGGGTTACATAGCACAGCATCGCCGTACCGAACCACCCGATCATCGCCGCTCCGATCCCCGAGGTGATGTGATCGTATCCCGGAGCGATATCGGTCGTAAGCGGCCCGAGCGTGTAAAACGGAGCCTCGCCGCACACCTCAAGCTGCTTGTCCATATTCTCTTTGATCAGGTGCATCGGCACGTGGCCCGGCCCTTCGATCATCGTCTGGCATTCCATCTCCCATGCGATCCTGGTCAGTTCGCCCAATGTGTCGAGTTCGGCAAACTGCGCCTCGTCATTAGCGTCCGCGATGCTGCCGGGACGCAGCCCGTCGCCCAAGCTAAAGCTGACGTCGTATGTGCGCATTATCTCGCAAATCTCTCTAAACCTTGTATACAAAAAGCTTTCCTCGTGATGTGCGAGGCACCACTTGGCCATTATCGAGCCACCGCGGCTGACGATTCCCGTTGTGCGCTTTGCCGTAAGCGGAATGTACGGCAGCCTTACGCCCGCATGTATCGTAAAATAATCGACGCCCTGCTCGGCTTGTTCGATCAGCGTATCGCGATAGAGCTCCCATGTAAGCTCTTCAGCTTTGCCGTTTACCTTCTCAAGCGCTTGATATATCGGCACGGTACCGATCGGCACCGGCGAATTTCGAATGATCCACTCGCGAGTCGCGTGGATATTTTTGCCCGTAGAAAGGTCCATGACCGTGTCGGCGCCCCACAGCGTCGCCCAGCGCATCTTTTCGACCTCTTCCTCTATCGACGATGCAACGGCACTATTGCCAATATTTGCATTTATCTTGACGAGGAAGTTGCGGCCTATGATCATCGGCTCGGCCTCGGGGTGATTTATATTCGCAGGAATGATCGCCCGTCCGCGAGCAACTTCGTCACGAACAAATTCGGGCGTGACGAATTCCGGTATCGCGGCGCCGAATGATTCACCACGGTGTTGATGATGTAAAGAACTGCGATCCTGCGGATCGTTGCGGACGAGGGCGTCCGCGCTCCTTTCCCGACCGAGATTTTCCCGAATCGCTACATACTCCATTTCGGGCGTCACGATTCCTCTGCGAGCATAATGCATCTGCGTCACGAACTTACCGGACCGCGCTCTTAACGGTGCACGCTTCAGCCCTGGAAATTCATCTAACTTCC
>JBAUGL010000049.1:0-41228 GCA_049679665.1 Pyrinomonadaceae bacterium
GTTTACTGCAATTAGATCGCAAGTTCGTATGTTGTCACGATTTGCGATAAGTTTGAGGCGGCGATCGGAAATCCGATTTGGTTGTTCTTCCACTAGGAAGCGAATTTGAAATAGAGATCGTGTAATCCCGATGAAAGGGATGAATTGGAAGGCATCGAAGCGGTCGCGATGCATTTCAGCGAGATCGGCCGTCTTGCCGGGCGGCCTTCCCTGTCGGGCCTGGATCAAAAACTTCGAACTCAAAATGCGAATTCTCCCTAAATTCTCGTTCCCGAGAAAAGGAGTCGAGCGACCCTTGCGTCGGCTGGTGGCAAACTCGATAGGATTTTGTTACACTCTCCCTTTTCTCTTATTGGGGACGCAGGAGCCCGTGATATTTGCTTTATGTCAAAACAAGAATTTTCATCTTACCTAAATACTTTTTCCGAATCGGACTGGCTTTCAGCTGTCGATTCCTTATTGCCGATAATGCACGAGGTCGATCGAAATGCAGTACGGATCTGGTTTCGGTTTTATCCACTTGAGCTTTTCCGTTACCTCGAGGCCGCTGACGATATGGAAAAGGCGATTCAGAGTTTCAATATCCAGGGCAATTATCTGTTGAAGGATCAGATCGATGCGTCTCATCACTTTCTTTACGGTCACCGCTACTGGGAAACCGTAAAAGCCGCGATCGAGGCCGAGTCGCAAGTCTTTAAGAACGATGGTGTCGAGCTGGCAGCAAAGATCCGACAGATCGCCGCAGCTGTCGCCAAGAAGACGAATGTTGACACCTCTCTTTTGGTTGGCATAACAGCAGTCGGCTTGATGACTTTGGTTCAGTCGGGACTAGAGAATTTCAGGGTTGCCAACGGTGAGGTCCAAAAGCCAGCCGGACTGATGAAAAAATCGCCGGACGCGATCGTCAGAGAACGGGCTAAAGACGACTCTCAAGGGTTATTCGGTTTCCTTAAGACGATCGATAAGAAATTTACCGTCAATTACACAACACCGATACTTACAGGAGCATTCCCTGTCATCTTCGAAGAAGAGATCGCATCGGCGTCTGCGAAAGACCAGTCAAGGGATTGGAAGGCACAGGATGAACGATGCTGGGAGGGCGTTGTCCCCGTCGAATGCCGCTCCGCTGCCTGCGGATCTTGCTGGATCGGTGTTCTGGATGGCGAGGAAAAGCTTTCCGAGGTGGCCCGGCTTGAACGAACCCAGGCAAAACTTTTTGGATACAATCAACCCGACGACCCGAAACCCATCCTTCGCCTCGCCTGTCAGTCAAAGGCTTACGGTAATGTCACGATCGTCATTCCACCCTGGAATGGCGTTTTCGGAAAGGAAGTATATGGCGTGGATCACAAAGAGTTAGATCCCGCAACGACTTCAGCTAAGGCAAGTCGAACGGTCGTTAAGGAAGCCGTAAAGAATCAGTTAATGTAACGATTAAACTTTCCATTTGCGAGAAAAAGGCGGATTTAGGTCCGCCTTATCTATTTTAAAGTGTATCAACATCGTACAGACAGTTGTTTGTCGGCCTCTTTTTCGTTGTGTTTGCGCTCGCGTCCGCTATGGAACGTAATTTGCTCTCTATCGTGTGGCCTGATAGAAAGCTTATGTTCAATGACAATCAATTATTTGAAGCAACCATCCCAGAGACCTCGGCACTTAACAGTCAACTCTCGAAAAATGAGGTTCGGTTTGTTAATCGAGATCTGAGTCTTGTCGAATTCTTTAATCGTGTTCTGGAGGAGGCCCAGGATTCGTCTCAACCGCTTCTCGAAAGAATAAAGTTTCTTTCGATCTTGGCCGCGAATATCGACGAATTTTACATGGTCCGCATTCCGGGCTTGATCGATAAAGCCGAAAACGACATTGGAGTTTCCAGGGATGGAATCTCAAATGTCGATCTATTGGATAGAGTACGCAGCCGTCTAAACGAATTGATGACGCGACACGCAGATATCTTTACCAAGGAGATCATCCCCGAACTTGCCAACAACCAGATCTACTTGACCAGAATAAACGATCTGCCGCCAAATGATCAGGGCAAGCTCGCAACCTATTTTGAAGAGAATATTTACGCGACACTTACACCGCAGGCGGTCGATCCGGCACATCCGTTTCCATATATATCTGGCGGAAGTGTTAACCTTGGCCTCAAAGCATCCCGAGAGATCGATTCTCGAGCCCTAAGCGGAAATGACGATACGATGTTTGTTCGAATCAAGATCCCTCAAACCGTGCCCCGTTTTGTACCGCTCGACGACTCCTCAAATTGTTACGTTTTTGTTGAAGATCTTATTGCGCATAACATAAAGCTGATCATTCCCGGCGCGGAACCGGCCGATTGTCACCCATTCCGCATTACGCGAGCTGCCGACGTAGAGTTATGTGAAACTGACTCCGACGACTTGCTCGAGATGATGGAAGTTAATCTTCGACAACGGCGTTTCGGAGACGTCGTGCGTCTTGAAGTTTCTACTTCAATGCCCGCCGAATTGACTCACTATATTGCTGCCGAACTTACCATTGACAAGTCTGACGTTTACGTTGTCGATGGCCCTCTAAACTTAATTGATACTTCGAAGCTGGCTGGCTTGAATCGACCTGATCTAAAAGACAAACCGCTGCGGGTCTCGCAAGTTCCCCTAGTCAAACGCGGTGAATCGATGTTCGATTTAGTAAAACGACACGATATCATGATGCACCACCCGTTTATGCCCTATTCGATCGTTACTGATCTTATAAAGGAGGCGGCCGAGGATCCTGACGTTTTGGCGATCAAGATGTGTCTTTACCGATTGGGGCCCGATTCGCCAATTCCTCCGCTACTCATACGAGCAAGCGAGCTCGGAAAAGAGGTGACCGTATTGATCGAATTGAAGGCGCGGTTTGACGAGGAAAATAATATTGCGTGGGCAAAGCAACTTGAACAGTCAGGAATTCACGTGATCTACGGGCTTTTGGGATTGAAAACACACGCCAAGACGACACTTATTGTCCGACGCGAAGCCGACAAGCTGCAGCGGTACGTGCACACGGCAACAGGCAATTACAATCCCGAAACATCAGCAGTTTACACCGACCTCGGGCTTCTCACGATCGATGAACAAATAGGCTCCGATGCGACGGAATTGTTCAATTTTCTGACGGTATACTCCGAACCAACCGCTCTGAACAAATTGCTTGTCGCTCCTATAAACCTTCGGGAGCGGATGCTTCAGCTTATTGAAACCGAAGCGACGAACGCAAAGCAAAGTAAGCCGGCGCGCATCATTGCAAAGATCAATCGCCTTGCCGACCCGGAAATTGTCGAAGCCCTTTACACTGCGTCGATAGCGGGAGTAGAGATCGACTTGATCATACGCGGGATTTGCACGTTGCGGCCTGGAGTTCCGGGCCTTTCGGACAATATTCGAGTCCGCAGCATCGTTGGCCGACTGCTCGAGCATAGTCGTGTTTACTATTTTGAGAATGGCGACGAACCGGTAATATTCATCGGAAGTTCCGACTGGATGCCTCGTAATCTTGATCGTCGCGTTGAAGTGCTGACACCTGTTGAAGACGCGTACCTAAGACACTATCTACGGGATGAATATCTGTCCGCTTATTTGAGAGACAATGTTAAGGCCCGTGAATTACAGCCCGATGGAACATACCGCCGCGTACTTGCGGGCGAAGGCCAGGTTTCGTTCGATTCTCAATCGGAGTTCCAGGGTAATATTCAGATTTCGCAGAACTATGGGAACTGAAAAGCTAGACCGGACGCCGGCTAATAATGAGACTTGGGAGGAAAATAAAGATGTATAAACAGTACCGATTTGTAGCCGCATTGATAATTCTATTGTTGACGTTTTCCGCCGCATCGGCGCAGAAAAAGAAGAAAACGACACATAAATCCGGTGATCGAGTAATGTGGGAACAGGTCAATATCGGGCAACGAGATCTCTTTCTTGGGCCCGGCGGTTCAGCGATGCGACCCAACATTACGCGCGTGAAATTTATTAAGGAAGAGAAAAGCGGCTTTAACAAAAAATATCGAATCAGCGACGCCAACGGACGAGTATGGGTCGCAAAACTTGGCCGCGAAGCCCGATCTGAAACCGCCGCGGTCCGACTTCTTTGGGCTCTAGGTTACAAAACCGAAGTGAATTATCTCGTGCCTCTTATCACAATCCCCGGGAAGGGCACCCACAAGAACGTTCGGCTTGAGGCTCGGCGGGACTCTGTCGAACGGCTCGATGAATGGAAATGGAAGGACAATCCATTTATCGGTACAAATGAATTTCAAGGTTTGAAAATGATGATGGTGCTGTTTAACAACTGGGACATTGTCGATGTTCAAAACAAGATTCTGCTCGTCGATGGCCCGGACGGCCCCGAATCGCAGTATATAATAAGCGATCTCGGAGCCACGTTCGGACGTCTCGGGAATAATAATCTGCCAATCATTTACAGGCTCGGGCGCAGCATAGGCAAACCGGCGCATTATATTAAGTCGAAATTCATTAAAGGCAGTGAAAACGGCATCGTAAAGCTTGCGTACAAGGGAAAGAACCGCGGCCTTTTTAAAGGAATAACGATTGCACAAGCGTTGTGGCTATCGAACCGTCTAAATCAGCTCAGTGATCGGCAGATACATGACGCGTTCCGTGCCGCGAACTTCACGCCGTCCGAGATCGATACTTATGTGCGGGCGGTTAAGAACAAGATAAACGATCTGGATCAGATTGCGAATGGCCGTCGCTTGGCACTTCAGTAAACGATGCGGAACGCAAAACTAATTGTGATCATCGCGGTTTTCGTTGCGGCGGCGGCTGCTGCGTCATTGATAATAACGCGGGAGCCGGGTTCGCCGCATGCTCCCGCATCAAGCAATACCGCTACGTCAAATTCAGCGAACGATAATCCATTCTTGTCAATAATAATGGGGGAAAGCGCTACTGCCGAGAGTGCCGTTGGCGAGCCCAAACATTGGGTCGATGATATGTTCCAGATCATATTCAGGCTAGCACTGGCAGTTATCCTTTCGGGAATTCTGGCGTTCCGGCCGCGAAAAGATATTCCGCTCTTCAAACGGAGACTTTTTGTCTCTCAGACACAGATATTGCTTGCGGTCGTTGCTGCAGCTTTAATGATGATAGTTGGCGATAATGCCGCTCGGGCATTTGCCATATTTGCCGCCGTATCTTTAGTCCGATTCCGAACCAACATACGCGATCCTAAAGAGGTGACAGTACTCCTGATCAGCCTGGCTCTGGGGCTTGCGGCCGGTGTTGGACGGTGGGACTTGGGCATCGCGCTGTGTTTATTCGCGTTGGCACTGTTGTGGCTGTTGGAGTTCAACGAATCCGAACAGGTCTATCGTTCGATGGAACTGACCGTGAAAACACGCGATACGGACCAAACCCAGGAAATTCTGAAAAAGATATTTCGACGTAAGCGTTTGGAGGCGGAGATGCGTCAGATTGATCCGCCGGACGAGGAAGATCCGGTGGGCTCTATCGTCTACTATTTGAACCTTCGGCTGAGCATCAGCACTGATTACCTGAGCGATCGGATCATGGCTGGCGACTCCGGTGGAAATATTGAGGGTATCCAATGGGCGCAGAAGAAGAGCGCGACCGATATTTATACATGAGTACATTAAAAAGCCGCACGCGGTGACCGGTGCGGCAAGTTGTTATCAATTCAGTCGTTTAGTTCGACAATTGGGCCCCAGCGGCGGCTAACTTCGCATTTTGCTCCCGTTCGGCTTCGCGCCGCTTGCCCCATTTCTTAACGAATGAGCCGAGCGCTCCGTGGACAAGCCCACTTGAATATCTGAAATCCTTCATTTCCTTATAAACTTGGTCGTAATTCCAATCGTATTTCGTGTACCGATATGCCGCTCCGGCAACGCTCGCCCTGTGGCGGCCCGCCTTGCAGTGCACGTAAACCGTTCCAGTCGCGGGGTCATCGAGGAGCGTCAGAAATGCATTAATATCCTCCATTTTAGGCGTTTTCCACCCGCTCATGGGAATGTTGACGTACTTCATACCGAGGGCCTCGACGGCGGGTCTCTCATAATCGGTGGGATCATTTCTCAGATCAACAACGGTGTTTATGCCGAGTGCCTTTAGCGATGCATATTCGTCGGGCGCCGGCTGAGCTCCTCGATAATACCGTTCGTCCATTTGGCCAAAATTGGCGATCGTAATATCTGCGAAATTCTTTATGGGTGTTATTTGTGCGACGGCGACAGCTCCTACGCTAAGAATGGATGCCATCATCGCAAAATGGGTGCGCAATATTTTAAGAATCATTTTATTTCCTTTCGTTTAGATGATATTGGTGGATCACTTTCCGACGGATGATAAGCCGAAATACAGAGTATACGCGTGAGGATGGCTAAGTGATTACGTGAAGATATCATGTTCATTGAGCCCTTTTTAATGGACAGTGTCGAGAGAGATTTTGCGGTGGTTGCTCAGGCCTAAGTAGTTTATAATCAATGAGTCGTCGAAAATTTAGTCGGGCCGGAACACCCCCATTGATCAATCGATACACATTTTAGAAGCGTGAATCATTTTCACAGTTGCCTTTTTTTGCTTCACAATGACACAAGCAAACGTCGCACGCCCGATCCCGCCAATTTACTACGTCTTGATAGCCGTTTTTCTGTGGAGCACGGGCGGGATGTTGATCAAACTCACGACTCTCGACGCCTTTCAGGTCACATTTTTTCGTTCTTTGCTTGCGGCGGTCACAGTATTGATCCTGACCCATCGGCAAGGCCTACGGATCAATACCGTCGGTGTCATATCGTCGATATTCTATGCGGGACTGTTGTTTTTGTTTGTGTTTGCGACAAAGAAAACGACTGCAGCAAACGCGATTTTTCTCCAGTATACGGCTCCTGTATACATCCTCATTCTGTCGCCATTCGTGATCGGCGAAAAATTTCAGATCCGGGATCTTGTTACGGTCGTATTGTGCATAGCCGGAATGAGCCTTTTTTTCGTCGGAAAGCTTGAGATCAGCGACTATGAAGGAAATCTCGCTGCGCTTTTATCCGGGGTTTGTTTAGGGATGTACATAATGCTTCTCAGGCACCCTAGGGCCGAGGGCTTTAATCCTGCAATAGCTGTAATTTATGGTAATTTTATTCTAGCAGCTCTTATGCTCCCTGCCGGAATGTCAGCCATTCCGGTGATGACTTTATCCGACTTACTCGCGGTTGCATTTCTCGGTATTGTGCAGATCGGGATCGCCTACGTGCTCTTCGTTAAAGGTGTCGCTCTCGGCACTCGTCCGCTTGATGCCAGCCTGATCGGATTTATTGAACCACTCTTAAATCCTGTTTGGGTATTCCTGTTTATAGGTGAGCGGCCATCAGCATGGGCGATATTTGGCGGGACGATCATCATTATTGCGGTCGCATTTCATACCATTAGACAATATGCTGGCCGCAGGCTTTTTGAAAATTAGACCACAAAGCCATTCAAGCGATCGAATTTTCAATCAAGTTCAAGAAACCGCCGTTTATCAAAATGTTATTATTGTGATAATCTTTGGTTATAGCAATTAACAATCGAGCCCGATCTAACAAGCTCGTCCTCTAAAGTGAAAGTCTTTATTGGCTTTCCTGAAAAACGATTATTTGGAGAGTCGAATATGCCGAATCTGAACATTCCGTCAAACATAATCAACCCGGAGTTGATTCGCTGGGTTACGGAAATGGCCGAACTATGCAAACCCGATGATGTCTATTGGTGTAACGGCTCACAGGAAGAATATGACCGCCTCTGCACCGAAATGGTGAACAGCGGGACCTTTGTTAAGTTGAACGAAGCGAAACGGCCTAATAGTTTTTTAGCCCGTTCGCATCCTTCGGATGTCGCCAGGGTTGAAGACCGAACCTACATTTGCTCACGAGTGAAAGGCGATGCCGGACCTACGAACAATTGGATGGCTCCAGCGGAAATGAAGTTGACCCTGACGCCGAAATTCAATGGGGTAATGAAGGGCCGGAGGATGTACGTTGTACCGTTCTGTATGGGCCCGATCGGCTCACCAATTTCGCAATTCGGTGTCCAACTATCTGATTCCCCGTATGTTGCTGTCAATATGAAAATAATGACGCGAATGGGCACCAAGGCGCTTGACGCTCTTGGAAACGGCGAATTCACGCACTGTCTGCACTCCGTCGGAATGCCGCTCGCCGACGGCCAAGCCGACGTCTCGTGGCCGTGCTCGCCGGACCCCAAAGATAAATACATTGTTCATTTTCCTGAAGAAAATGCCATTTGGAGCTACGGTTCCGGCTATGGCGGCAATGCACTTCTCGGGAAAAAATGTCTCGCTCTCAGAATTGCCTCTACACTGGGGCGCGATCAGGGCTGGCTTGCCGAGCATATGCTCATCGTCGGAGTGAAGTCACCAGACGGGCGCAAAGATTACGTTTGTGCCGCGTTTCCGTCGGCCTGCGGAAAGACAAATTTCGCGATGCTCATTCCACCAAAGCCGTTTCAGGAGGAAGGTTGGGAAATTACAACGGTCGGCGACGACATCGCTTGGATCAAGCCTGACGCAAACGGTAAACTGCACGCCATCAATCCCGAGGCCGGCTTCTTTGGCGTAGCTCCGGGAACGAACTACAAAACCAATCCAAATGCCATGGAATCGGTCAAGGAAAATACAATATTCACAAATGTGGCTTTAACCGATGAAGGCGACATCTGGTGGGAAGGTATGGACGGCGATGCCCCCTCGCATGCGATCGATTGGCAAGGTAATGATTGGACGCCTGCTTCGGAAGTAAAGGCCGCACATCCGAACTCGCGATTTACCGCTCCAATAGAGCAATGTCCGGTTGCCGATGAGAATTTCGATAATCCGAAGGGTGTTCCTGTGTCTGCCTTCATATTTGGCGGTCGACGCAATAGTGTTGTGCCGCTGGTCCAACAAGCCTTCAACTGGTCGTTCGGCGTATACAGCGCCGCGACAATGGGTTCCGAAATGACAGCTGCCGCGTTCGGCAACATCGGCGAGGTTCGGCGAGACCCATTCGCCATGCTTCCATTCTGCGGCTACCATATGGGCGACTATTTTGGCCACTGGCTCGACTTCGGACGTAATATCCCAAATCCGCCGCGGATGTTTACGGTGAATTGGTTCCTCAAGGACAAGGATGGTAAATTCGCTTGGCCGGGTTTCGGCGAGAATATGCGTATTCTTAAGTGGATCGTCGAACGGTCTCGAGGTGAGGCCGCGAGCGTCGAAACACCGCTCGGCTGGATGCCGAAATATGAGGACATCGACTGGCGTGGCCTAGACTTCACACGCGAACAGTTCGATGCAGTGATGAACATCGACCGTGACCTTTGGATCAAAGAGATCTCGATGCACGACGACCTTTTCTTCAAGCTCTACGACCGCCTTCCCAAGGAAATGTCGTTCATCCGCGAGCTGCTCGTTTCGAGCCTTTGGCGCTCACCGGAACTCGGCCTTGCGGCACCGCGGGTGGAACCCCCGGAATCAACGAAATCCGCCGAAGCAACCTCCTAGAACCGCATTTAAATTGGCAACCTATACAAAACAAAGACGGCCCGAAAGGGCCGTCCGATTGCTTGTCAGCTAGAGTTTTAAAAGGAAATCGCGGCCTTAGCTGGACGATTCAAGCGGTCGATGCTGCCGCTTCGAGATAGCTGTCGCGAATCGCCTGCACGATCGCGATGTCTTCAGGTACCACGTCCGCCAGCGTGACGACCAGTTCGCCCTTGCGGCCGTGCTTGATCGCATGCCTGATCGCGGTTTCGCTGTCACCTATGAACCGCGCCTGCGGTTCATTTTCACTTTGGGCAAATCCTTCTCGAAGCAATGAATAGATCTCTTCTTCGGTTCGTCCGCGAAGGTAATTCCCCCTCCTCACAACGATGCGTTCAAATGCGTCCGCTGCGATCTTTCCAAACTCGCGTATGTCATCATCCCGTCGATCGCCCGGAACATTTATAACCACCGTGCGGTATTTATTGGGCAGCTTCCCAACAAAATTCGTCAGCCCTCGAAGCCCTGCCGGATTGTGTGCATAGTCCATCAACACCGTCACGTCGCCGACTTCTACAAAGTTCAATCGGCCCGGTGTTTGTGCCGTACCTGCGTTGAATGTTGTCAACCCGACTCGAATATCTTCGATCGAGACGCCGTGAATAAAGCATCCGAGGGTCGCGGCCAGAACGTTTTGGATCATAAATTCCGCCCTGCCGCCATAAGTGAGCGGTATATTCGCAACCTTTTCGATACGGACCTTCCATTTACCCTTCAAGATCGTAATATAGCCCTCTTCGTAAATGCATGAGATCCGCCCGCGTCTTGCCTGACGCTCAATGTTCGGATGTTTCTCATCCATCGAAAAATAGACGCAGGAACCGTCAACGAGCTCCCGCATTTTGAACACGAGCGGATCCTCTGCGTTCAATACCGCGAAGCCTTTACGACCCACGGAGCGAGGGATGACCGACTTTACTCGTGCCAGATCCTCGAGCGTATTCACATCCTTCAGCCCCAGATGGTCAGCCGCGACGTTAGTAACAATGCCTATATCGCAATGATCAAAACCTAGACCGGCCCTAATAATGCCGCCGCGAGCAGTTTCGAGAACTGCAACATCAACGGTCGGATCCTTGAGCACTAGCTGGGCGGAAACCGGGCCTGTGTTATCGCCGCGTACGATCTGCTGATTCTGAATGTAGGTTCCGTCGGTCGTTGTAAAACCCACCGTACGTCCACTGCCTTTCAATATGTGGGCGATAAGCCGAGTCGTCGTGGTTTTTCCGTTCGTTCCAGTGACAGCGATTATCGGGATACGATACGGAACGCCGGGCGGAAAGAGCATATCAATAACGTGTTCCGCAACATTTCTACCGATCCCCTCCGATGGGGCCAAATGCATTCGAAATCCGGGAGCGGCGTTTACTTCGATTATTCCACCACCATTTTCGCGCAATGGTTCGGAGACATTCGGGGCAATGATATCCACACCGGCGACATCAAGCCCGATGATCTTCGCTATTCGTTCAAAAAGAAAGACATTCTCGGGATGGAGTTCGTCCGTCCGGTCGATCGCTGTTCCGCCAGTTGAAATATTGGCAGTGGTTTTTAAATACAGGATCTCGTCCTTTGGAAGCACGGAATCCAACTCGTAACCCATCGAATGAATACACCGCATTGTTTGCCCATCGATCTCTATCTGGGTCAATACGTTTTCGTGACCGTATCCGCGACGCGGGTCGTCATTTGTCTTGTCGATCAGTTTTTGGATCGTCAGCTTCCCGTTACCCACTACGTGGGCCGGAATCCGTTCCGCGACCGCGATCAGCCGGTTGTTAACAACCAACGCCCGGAAATCGGCCCCGATCAGTTGCTGTTCGACGATAACCCAACGGGAATAATCTTTCGCTTTTTCGAATGCCACGAGCGCGTCTTCGACGTTCTTGACGCCAACGGTAGCACCCTTTCCGTGGTTTCCGTCAAGCGGCTTTATTACCACCGGGAAACCGACTCGAGCCAGCGTTGCCTCCAAATCCTCCTCATATCGGATCCGAAAACCCTTGGGTACCGGTACTCCCATATCACCGAGGAGGGTTTTTGTCGCGTGTTTATTTCCGGCGATATCCACCGCTATCATGTTAGTGTTTGCCGTTGTCGTGGCCTGGATCCGTTTTTGATGTACACCGAAGCCCAGTTGGACCAAGGACTGATCATTGAGCCGAATACACGGGATATCCCTTGACTCCGCTTCTTCAACAAGCGACCCGGTAGAAGGCCCAAACCGGACGACCTCTCTGATCTCGCGCATTCTCTGGATGTCTTTCGCGAGACCATCTTTTATCTCGGTGATCGAGGTACCTTCAGACAATTCCTGAAAGATCCGGACCGCCGATTTTCCCGCAAATCGTCCGACCTCTTCCTCGAGGTAACTGAACACCACGTTGTAGATACCTCGTTCGCTTGTCTCGCGTGTCCGGCCGTAGCCGGTGTCCATCCCGGCTAGTGTCTGAAGTTCCAATGCGAGGTGCTCGATGACGTGGCCAGCCCACGTCCCTTCCTCTACCCTACGCAAAAATCCACCCTCTTCGCCATAGCTGCAGCCGTGCGTTAAAAGCGATGGGAAGACCTCTTTAATTCGATCATAAAAATCTGCGATCGTATTGGTCGGCTTATCTTCATACTCGGCGATGTCGAGACGAAGTATTATGAGCTTCTTCCAGTAGCCACTCCAATAATTTGGGCCTCGCAAGGTTCTGATTTCGAGAATTTGCATAAAGTTTCAACCAATATCCGGAAGTAGAAATTCGTCTTTGGGCTGAATCGGGCGACGATTGACGAAGTCGTATCCGAATCCATCGCGGAGCACGTGTAGACCGATGCCGCAGACGCTGAAGGATTCGTGGTCATCAACCTCAGCGATCTCGTTATAAGTGATCGCCGAACCATCAACGATGGTCGCGGAGCCATCACCGAAAACTTCCAGGACCCCGTCGCTATTCAATACTATCGCCGTATTCTCATCAATTCCAATCCCAAGGTTATACGGATTATACGAGACAGCAGTGATCAGTCGGCTGATGCGACCCCGTTCCGTAAAATGCTGGTCGATAATAATATTCTTCAAGAAGCCCAGGCCGGGCGAGAGCCGCACACTGTTTTTATGCGGATGCGGAGTCGATTCGCCGCGAACTATCATTGACGTACTCATTCCGGCCGCTCCGGCGCTCGTTCCTGCGAGTACTATATTTGTCTCGCGAACCAAAGTCCGGATCCGCGCAGCAAATTTCGTCCCGCCCAGCATCGAAACGAGACGCATTTGATCGCCGCCGGTCATAAAAACACCGGTTACGCCATCAACCAGTTCATCCGGGTCGACGTCAAAGACATCTTGCCGCGAAGTTGCACGCAGCACACGGAGATTGGTGACGCCCAAATTGCGAAATGCCTGCGTATAAACGTCCGCTGCAAACTCCGGAAAATCCGACGCAACGGGAACGATCAGGATTTCAGCGTCTCCATCACCGGCAAGCGATAGGAATTTCTTCAGAATTCGCCGCTCATTGTACTTATCCTCGGCACCCCCAATAACGAGAAGATGTCCGCCGATTACCTCGCGGTCCGCGCCATCAGTCATTTATTTTTTAGTTTGAAATGAATTAAGAAAGACTTAATAATACGTTATTTCAATGTATTGAAATGGTCAAGAAAGGAGCACGTTTTTCATAGTCCCTAGTCAGCTGCGGCTCGCTTTTCAATATGGATCTCCTGCAGACTTCTAACCGAAATTCCGCCTGCAGCTTTTTTTGAAGCGATCGCTTCAACGAGCGCTTCGGCACCTGTGATCGTCGTAACGCACGGAACGTTAAACTGGAGCGCTGCCTTACGAATCGATTTTTCGTCGTAATGCGACGTCTTGCCGAGTGGAGTGTTGATGATCAGCGCTATGTCACCCTGACGGATCAGATCGGCGATATTCGGACGGCCCTCATTTACCTTGAAGACGTCCTTGCAGGCGAGTCCGACCTCACGAAGCCGGTTCGCGGTTCCATACGTCGCTACGAGCTCAAACCCTAAATTTGAAAGCCTCCGAGCGAGAAGAACAGCCGGCCCTTTGTCGGCGTTAGTTACCGAAATAAACGCATTACCACCCATCGGAAGCGTCAGCCCAGCTCCTTCCATTGCTTTGCCATAAGCTTCACCAAAACTTTCGCCGATACCCATTACCTCGCCCGTTGAATGCATTTCCGGGCCAAGGATTGGGTCAGCCCCGGGAAACTTCTTGAACGGAAATACAGGTGATTTAACAAAAACCATCGGAACCCCTAAGACATCAGGCAGGCCGAATTCCGCGAGAGTCCGTTCGCTTGCCATTACCAACGCCGCGATCTTCGCGATCGGGATCCCGGTGGCCTTAGCTACGAACGGAACGGTCCGCGACGCTCGTGGATTAACCTCGAGAACATATACCCGATCATCCTTGATCGCAAATTGTATGTTCATCAGCCCCTTCACCTTTAGCGCTTTCGCAAGCAAATGCGTATAGTGTTGGATCGTTTCAAGATGCTCGGGGGCGATCTTTTGAGTCGGAAGCACGCTTGACGAATCACCCGAGTGGATCCCGGCCTCTTCAATATGCTCCTGTATTCCGGCAACAACGATCGCCGTTTCGTCCGCGAGCGCATCTACATCTATCTCGGACGCGCGCTCAAGAAACTTGTCAATGAGGATCGGCTTGTCCGGTGATGCCTCCACCGCCGATCGCATGTATTCATCGAGCGATTGTTCGTCATACACTATCGCCATGGCGCGGCCCCCAAGAACGAAGCTAGGCCGCACGATAATGGGATAGCCGATCCCGCTGGCAGCTTCTTTCGCCTCTTCGAGCGAAGTAACTGTTGCGTTGTCCGGACAAGGGATATTCAGTGCCGCAAGTAGCGCGCCGAATCGTTTTCTGTCTTCCGCAAGATCAATGGAATCTGGTGATGTCCCAATTATCGGAACTCCGGCCGCATGGAGCCGCCCGGCCAGATTCAAAGGCGTTTGCCCTCCGAACTGTACGATCACGCCTTCGGGTTTTTCCTTGTCAACGACGTTCATCACATCCTCAAACGTTAGCGGTTCAAAATATAGGCGATCGGACGTATCGTAGTCGGTTGAGACCGTTTCGGGGTTACAGTTGACCATTATGGTCTCGAAATCAGCTTCCCGAAGCGCAAAACTGGCGTGACAGCAGCAATAATCGAACTCGATCCCTTGACCGATCCGGTTCGGGCCGGAGCCGAGGATCATTATCTTTCGGCGGCTAGATGGATTTGCTTCGCACTCCTCTTCATAAGTCGAATACAGGTACGGCGTAAAAGATTCAAATTCGGCCCCGCAAGTATCTACACACTTATAAACCGGGACGATGCCTAACGAACGTCGATGTTCCCGAACCGCATCTTCTGTCGAGCCGGTGAGGAACGCTATGCGACGATCCGAAAGAGCATATTCCTTTGCGGTTCTGAGTGCCTCGTCGGGAACGTCATTCAGCGGTCGAGTGTCGATGCGCTTTTGGAGCTGCATAACGTCTTCCAACTGCTCTAGAAACCACGGATCGATCATTGTAAGCCGGTGGACTTCGGCGATCGAATAGCCGTTCTGCAAAGCATATGTAATATACGAGAATCGATTCGAATTTGGTCGCGCGAGCTTTCGCTGGAGTTCGTGATCCGGTATTCCCTGCAGGCGCAGCGGCCGAACCGCCTCGAGCGAACGTAAACCTTTGAACAAAGACTCTTTGAAGGTACGCCCGATGGCCATTACTTCACCAACCGATTTCATTTGCGTGCCAAGCACGTCATCGGCCCCTGGAAATTTTTCAAACGCCCATTTAGGAATTTTCGTCACTACATAATCTATGGTCGGCTCGAACGACGCCGGAGTCTTTTTCGTGATGTCGTTCGGTATCTCATCCAATGTGTAGCCGACGGCAAGCTTTGCCGCTATCTTCGCTATCGGAAAACCGGTCGCTTTTGAAGCCAACGCCGACGAACGCGACACGCGCGGGTTCATTTCAATAATACGAACCTCCCCATTAGCGGGGTTGACGGCAAATTGTATGTTCGAGCCTCCGGTTTCGACGCCGACTTTTCGAATACAAGCGATCGACATGTCGCGAAGTATTTGATATTCGACGTCGCTAAGCGTTTGGGCCGGCGCTACTGTTATAGAGTCTCCAGTGTGGACACCCATCGGGTCAAAGTTTTCGATTGAGCATATAACGACTACGTTGTCGTTGAGGTCACGCATGACCTCAAGTTCGTATTCTTTCCAGCCGAGAATCGATTCCTCGATGAGGATCTGCGTCACCGGCGAAGCGTCCAAGCCGTTCTTTGCGATCTCTTCGAACTCTTCCGGATTGTATGCAGTACCGCCGCCAGTTCCGCCGAGAGTAAATGCAGGCCGTACGATCGCCGGGTAGCCGATCTCGTCGACGATAACGCGGGCTTCTTCCCAATTGTGGGCGAACCCGCCCTTCGCCGACGGTATGCCTATCTCATCCATCGCCTTCTTGAAGAGTTCGCGATCCTCGCCGATCTTGATCGCGTCAATATTTGCCCCGATCAGCGTGACACCAAATTCTTCAAGAATTCCCCGCTCGTGCAATTCAACCGAGAGATTCAATCCTGTCTGGCCGCCGACCGTCGGTAACAGTGCGTCGGGTCGCTCTTTTTCGATGATGGCACTTGCAGTTTCGACGGTTAGCGGTTCAATATACGTTCGGTCGGCGATCTCCGGATCGGTCATTATTGTCGCCGGATTTGAATTGATGAGTACGACCTCGAAACCATCCTGCTTTAACGCACGACAGGCCTGCGAACCGGAGTAGTCGAATTCACAGGCCTGGCCAATAACGATCGGTCCCGAACCGATTATGAGGATCTTTTGTATGTCTGTTCTCTTTGGCATGCCGAACTTTTCCTGATGTTGCCAATATTATAGACAACTACCAAACTTACACCAATTAGCGTATTAGTTGGTGCCGTTTGAGGGACCCAGACGCGTCGTGGACTACACGTGACCCTGAAAATCCGACGAATACCGGTTCCGCCCTTAGCTCGATCCCGAATTTGCGTTTTACTGCCTCTTGGATAGCTTCCTTTAATTCCATGACGTCTTGAGCAGAGGCTCCTCCGCGATTAATGATCGCAAGCGTGTGCTTCGAAGAGATCCCCACCCTACCCAAAACGAAACCTTTGTGAAATCCTGCCGTTTCGATAAGCCAGGCGGCCGGCACCTTGACCTTCTCGTCATCGATCGTGAAAAACGGCGTGCTTTCAGATCCGGCTTGTCGTTCGATCTCTGCGAGCATTTCCTTTGGGACTATCGGATTCTTGAAGAAGGAACCGGCGCTTCTTGAATTCTCGTCCTGCTCGACGATAACCATCGATTTGGACCGCCTGATCTGCAGGACCGCCGACCGTGTTTCGAACAAAGTTGGCTCCTTCCCCGCAAAATGATTGGCGATGTCCTTGTACTCGATCATTGGATCCCCGCCTCGACATAGGGAATAAGTGACTTCAAGGACGATATATCGATCCCGCATTGATGTATTGAAAATGCTCTTGCGATAGCAGAAACCGCATTCGGTGTTCGAAAGTTCCACGATCTTTTCAGTTTGCCTATCGAAACACCTCACGGACACGATGGTGTCCGAAACTTCTTGACCGTATGCACCCACGTTTTGAACCGGCGTCCCGCCTATAGAGCCTGGAATTCCGCTTAAACATTCGATTCCGGAAAGCCCCGCATCGACGCATTCCGCAACGAATGCGTCCCAGTCATCTCCCGCAGGCACTTTAATTATCACGTCTTCTGGGCCGATCGGAGGAATTTGTTGGGGGGAGGTTCGACAAAGCCCGATTTTTAGAACGAGGCCATCGAAGCCTGAATCGGAGATCAACACGTTGCTTCCACCGCCAAGTATGAAGAGTTCCAAGCCGTTATCGCGAGCAAAGGAGTGAGCCTCGGCTACATCGGTTTCCGACTTGGCATGCGCAAAAAATCGAGCCCGTCCACCAATCCTTAATGTGGTGAATGGGCCGAGGAGAACGTCCGTTTGAATATCAATAGATTTGCCCCAAAGCCAACAAATTTTCCTATCGGCGATCTACCGCAGAACCGCCCCGCCCGTAGCAAAGGCGAGTCGGGCGGCGAGATCATTCCTGCCAAGTTGCTTTAGCCGGACATGAGCCTTTTTCGCCTCAACTACATTTCCAGCACGAAACTCCATCATACCGAGATTAAAATATGCGTCGGCAAACTTATTGTCTTTCTCGACTGCACGGCGAAAATATTTGATCGCTTCGTTGTTGTTATTGTTTCGCGAATGGGCAAGACCCAATTCGTTTGACGCGAAAGCCCAATCCGGACGTTTGTCAACTACGCGCTTAATTACACCAATGGCTTCCGGGTATCTGCCAAGGTCCGAATAGGTCATTCCCAAATTCATCAATGGCCCCTCAAGAAATGTCGGATTCGACTTCACCGCAGCCTCGAGATTGACAAGCGCCTTTTCGAGTTTGATCTTCGCTTGATCATTTGCCTTCGAATAGGTATCGTTTCGCGCCGCATTGAAGTATGCCCAACCCAGATTTGACTGATCCACGTTGCTACCCGTTAGCGCAACTGCTTTTTCAAGGCTGCGTGTGGCAGTGTTCCATCGACAGTTCACCGCCTTACGCATATTGATCTCACACTGTTTAGCAATGACGAATCCGATCTTTCCATAGGTGTCGGCCTTATCCGTGTTGTTATAATTTGGGTCCCGCTCGAACAATGCGGCGGCTATGTTATAACTTGCCTCAGATCTATTATAATCCCGCGCCATCCGATACGCGTCGCCAAGGTTGGTTTGGGCCTCAATGTTGTTGTTTTTTAGCCTGACCGCCCGTTCATACGCTGCAATAGCCTCGGGATACTTCTCAAGTTCGAAATAAGCGTTGCCCAAGCCAAACCAGGCTTCGAAATAGTCCGGTTTAAGTTCGACAGCCTTCTGATATTCAGCTACCGCGGCGGAGTTTTTGTTTTCACGAACCAGAGTCTCACCAGAATAGAAGTAAGCTTCGGCATAATTCGGATCTTTCGCTTTAGCCATCCTGAACGATGCTAACGCTTGTTCGTTCTTCCCTTGTGAAAATCGAATCAATCCGACGAAATATTGCGTTTCGGCGCTCTCAGGATCTGTGATAACCGCTTTCGATAGCAAATTATCCGCATCGGCGATACGGCCGGCCTGGTAATAGAGAATGCCCAACGGGACATAGATCTCAGTCAACTCCGTATCAAATGACAATGCCTTCTCATAATTGGCAAGCGATTCGGCGTCGTTGTCTTCATCCCCATATAATTCGCCGAGGCCAAAATACGCAACCGCGTTATTCGGGTTGAATTTAAGCGATTCGTGGAAAGATTCGCGGGCGGCTTTTGCATCACCTTTCGCGAGAACCTCGTTCCCACGAAGCGCAAGTGCTTCGCTTAGCCCCTTTCTTGCCACAAGATTTTTTGAATCAAGTGAATTAGCCTCGCGGAAGAAATCGATAGCGTTTGAGCTGTCGTCGCGGTCTATATAGTACTCACCAACGCCGGCGAAAAGCCGGGAGGCCTCATTTTTCGGCATTACGCGTAACCGGATCTCCGGCGGCAAGTTTTTCGGATCAACTGCTGCAACGCGTTCACGTCGGGGAGCCTTCTTTGCCAGGGCCACGTATTGACGGCGGATCTTTCTAGCTGTTTCCTTACGCTGGACCACGGTTCGTTTGGGTTTCGAACGGGCGAGATACTTCTGCGGCACCGCACGGGCTGATCGACGGAACACGAAAATACTTGACCCGCCCGTAATATCACCCACCGGAACTATATCCTGAGCGGTTGCTGGCATATTGCCGAACAGAATTGCGGTCGTCAAAAAAGCTGTCAGTAAGACCTTGCGTATTGACATTGATTCAATCTCTCCCTAATGATTCACCAGTTTGTTCAAATCTCAGCAGCTGGCGCGTAAATACAAACCATAATAAGACGGCGTTTCACGAATTTTTTGCTGGTACCTCGGGTTGAACAAATTGAATCATATCGCAAAACAGTTCAAATGTAACGATGTTTTGAGAACGGCCCTAATTTATTGGCTGCCGCGCGTCGCGTCCATTCAACTGAAATTTGTCGTCATCTTGAAATCTTCACGCTTGTCGGCTAAATTGTTCTTATACGGTCCATTGTCCCGGCGGGCGCGCTTGTTTTTTGTCACCATGTTGATTGAACTACTCCGCCGACAATTTATCCGGGGAGAGACACAAATACCAACCGAAAGGAGATCTTGCCGAAGATGAAAGCATTTCAAACTGAGAATATCAGAAATCTGGCTGTCATTGGACACGGCGACGCGGGTAAAACCCAGCTGATCAGTTCCCTGCTACACGTCGCCGGAACGACACACCGCTGGGGCAAGGTCGACGAAGGGACGACCGTTACCGATTTCGACGACGATTCGATCGAGCGAAAAGTATCCCTCAATAACAATCTCGCCAACCTCGAATACAATGAAAAAAAGATTAATTTCATCGATACACCCGGTTACGCCGCGTTTGTTTCGCATGCCCGACCCGCGCTTAGGGTTGCCGATTGCGCCATAGTTGTCGTTGACGGTGTCCATGGAATAGAGGTTCAGACGGAAAAGACATGGCTCTACGCGAACGAGTTTTTGCTTCCGCGTTTCATGGTAATTAATAAACTCGATAAGGAGCATTCGGAATTCGGTCATGCGCTCGAGTCAGCCACGCAGACATTTGCGCGCTCGATCGTGCCGTTTACACTGCCAATCGGAAATGAGTCTGATTTTAAGGGCGTCGTGGATGTAGTGCACCAAAAGGCATATGAATTTGATGCGGATGGAAAACCCAAGGAGATTCCGCTGCCTGAAGCTGGTCGAGACGTGTTTGAACGCACCCGGGAGCGCTTGATCGAGATCGTCGCTGAATCCGACGATGTATTGATGGAAAAGTACTTTGCCGACGGCACGCTCCCTGAAGAAGACATTTATCCGAATCTTGCAAAGGCGATTGCGAAAAGTAAACTTTGTCCCGTATACGCCGTTTCGTCAAATACCCTGGTCGGCCTTTCGATACTCCTCGACCATATCGTGGAATTTGCCCCCGATCCCGCGGCTCACGAAGCGGAGTATGGGTTTTCAAGCGCGGATATGACCGGCGATCGAGTCACGCGGAAATATAGCGATAGCGAGCCTTTTTCGGCGTTTGTATTTCGGACGATCGCCGATCCTTTCGCCGGCCGGATCAACGTAATGAAGGTCGTAAGCGGCACGGTTTCGTCTGATGCGACTGTGTATAATTCCGGCCGCGACACAATGGAAAGGCTTGGCGCATTACATGTTTTGCAGGGTAAGACACTCGACAAAGTGGGCGAGGCAAGAGTCGGCGACATTATCGCGGTTGTAAAACTTAAGGAAACGCAAACCGGTGATACGCTTTCCGATCGAAGCAACCCTATCGTTTACCCGCCGGTAGAGTATCCCGAACCTGCAATAGCTTTTGCTATAGAGCCGAAATCTAGGAACGATGAAGATAAAATATCCGCTGCACTACATCGGATACTTGAGGAAGATCCGTCGCTCCACTTCGATCGAGATCCGCAAACTAAAGAATTCATCCTATCGGGATCGGGACAATTGCATATCGAAACCGTCGTCGGCAAACTCCGAGACCGCTATCATGTAGAAGTTGCATTGCACCCTCCTAAGGTGCCGTATAAGGAGACGATCACGCTGCAGGTTGAGGTTCAGGGACGACACAAAAAGCAGTCGGGCGGACGCGGTCAATTCGGTGACTGTAAGTGCATTTTCGAACCACTCGAGCGTGGAAGCGGATTCGAATGGGTCGATAAAATATTTGGCGGATCGATACCACAGAATTTTCGCCCGGCGATCGAAAAAGGGATATTGGAGGCCGCGGCACGCGGTTCCGTCGCGGGCTACCCTCTTGTCGATTTCAAAGTAACACTGGTCGATGGCAGTTATCACAGTGTCGATTCAGATGAACATTCGTTCAAAGCTGCTGGCCGGAAGGCATTCCGAGCCGCGATGGATCGCGCAAAACCAACCTTACTTGAGCCGATCATGGACGTGGAGGTATTTGTCCAACAGGAGGTTTCTGGCGATATTATGGGTGACCTTAACTCCCGCCGAGGGCGCGTTTCCGGTATGGATATGCGCGGCAAACAACAGGTGATCAAGGCGAAAGTGCCGCTATCGGAAATGTTGGATTACCAGTCCAAGTTGAACTCCGTAACGCAGGCACGGGGTTCCTACCATATGCAGTTTTCACATTACGACCCGTTGCCTCACAATCTGGCTCAAAAGGTTGTAGATGAAGCGGTTGCGGCCGGTCGTGTCCGGGCTCACGAAGAGGATGAATGATCCGCAATTTCTGTTGTTTTCCGTGGGCGGTATTGTCCACGGAAAACAACAATTAGAAGAGGCTTTTAATGCGGGTGATCGTCCGAAAGCAAAGTGCCCTTTATTCCGATGTCCAGCGAATACACAGCATCACTTGCGGCCACGATCATCTCGCCGCCGCGTGAAAAGCAGAGCCCGACGACGTTCATTCCAGCCACAAACAATTCGGCGTTTGAACCGCCTGGAGATATCCTTACGATTCCGCGCGACCCTTTAAAACAAGCTGCAACATAAAGATTTCCTTTGGTGTCAAAGGCCAGGCCTTGGGGCCGCCCCAAACCTCTGAAATAGCGAGAGACTGTGCCGTCTGGATCGACCGCATAGATCGAGTCAAAACTCGCAAGGCCTGGAGCGGAAACATACAAGCGTCCGTCTGGGCCGAACGCTAGATGGTAGGCCGAAACTGATGGCTCAAGTACGGCAAACTTGTCGAAGTCTCCCGACTTTGAAATGCGATAGATCGTGCCGCCTCGGTCACCGACGTAGATCAATCCCCGCTCGTCGATAGCAATACCAGTGGGAACGCCTAGATTCGAGGCGTACAGATACGATCCTACGTCACCGGTAATCCGGCTAAGTTCACCATCGGCACGGTTTGTGACAAATAGTTCGCCGGCTTCATCGAACGCCAGCCCGGTAGGATTCAGAATTTCAACCGGGATCTCTCCAAGCGTCCCGTTGCGCTCTAACCGGAACAGTGTCGCCGGAAGTTGTTGTCCGCGCGGCCCCGATCTCGTTAGAATAATTGAGTTGTCGTTTGGATCGATCGCAGGATTCGCGACCATATGCATATCGCTCGCCAGCCGAGCGCCGATTGCCACGTCCAACTTGTTTGTCGATTTACCGTTAGACACAAGCCAGATCTTGGACTTCTGTGAATCGTCAATATCTGGCACGATCGCCAGGACCCGGCTCGCAGATGCACCTAGAATATGACAACGGTTCCCGTCAACAATACACGCGTAATCGATCCCTTGTCCGGGGCGAAATTGGTCGCAAATAACGCCGATCTCTCCACCGGGAATCGCCCGTGGCGGTGTTAGACCGTTCAAACTCGCGTTCATCCCCATACTTCTTTGCTCTGCCCGTCGAAAACATTATGAATAGTGATCCGACGAACCACAAGACAGGTCATCGCGATTCCCTGTGATATTTCCCAAATATCCATTAATAAACGATTTTTCGGCGGTCAACTCTTGACACAAAAGCAGTTCGACGTGTAAATTTTACTTTTATCACGTCAACCGGAAAGACACGAATCTGCGGCAAATGCAAATATTCTTTATGTGTGTCAAATGGTTCTCGGTGATCCAAAAAAAGAATCACCTTTGCGAATGAAACGGATAGGTTTCGGAGCAATTTTAATTTTAGGAAGTCGGTAAAGATTTAAATGACAAATCAGGTTAATAACGAAGCTGACGAAACCGTTATCGGTACAGATGCAGTTTCAGAACAATCAAACAATGAAAACACAACGGAAGTCACGGAGGCTTCGGCTGTGGAAAACTCTTCGGATGAGACGCAAAGCTCCGGAGACATCGATTTTGGCGCGATCCTCGAACAGTTCGAACAGGATCAAACGATCTACCATGCGGGTGAACTGGTCGAGGGAAAGATCGTTGGAGTTTCGGATCATGGTGTCCTCGTAGACTTTGGGTACAAATCAGAAGGAATTGTTGCGCGCGAAGATTTTATGGGGCCCGACGGAGAACTTACGGTTAACGTAGGCGATACCGTGGAGGTCGTCATCAGGACAATTCATTCAGGGGATGCCGCTCCGCAATTGTCCCGAGCGGACGCTCTGAACCGGAAGGTCTGGGGAGAGATCGAAAAGTCATACCACGATGGTACAACTGTTACCGGTCGTGTGATCGACAAGACCAAGGGCGGCCTTCGCATTGATCTTAACGGCATCGAGGCTTTTCTTCCCGGGTCGCAAATCGATTCGCGTCCGATACGGAATCTGGATTCGTATATCGGACAGGAAATTGAAACAAAGATCGTTAAGTTCAGCCGGCGCCGAAATAATATTGTTCTGTCGCGAAAAGTTTTGACCGATGAAGTCATAAACAAGCAAAAGAATGAGACGCTTAGTGTTTTAGAAGTTGGCCACGTTGCCGAAGGCACCATAAAGAACCTTACCGAGTACGGAGCATTCGTCGACATCGGCGGCATCGACGGTCTTCTTCACGTAACTGATATGTCGTGGGGACGCATCCACCATCCTGGTGACCAGTTTGGCGTCGGCGACCATATTCAGGTCAAGATATTAAAGCTCGACAAGGAAAAAGAAAAAGTCTCGCTCGGTTACAAACAGCTGCTTCCCGACCCATGGTCTACCGTGGTTGAAGTTTATTTGGTCGATTCTAAAATAACCGGCATAGTTTCTTCGGTCACTGAATATGGAGTATTCGTTGAACTTGAACCGGGAGTTGAAGGATTGGTTCACGTATCCGAGATCTCTTGGTCAAAACGATCGCAAAGCCCGAAACGGCTATTTAAGAAAGGCGATGAAGTAGAAGTTCAAGTGCTCGGGGTCGATACCGTTGAGAAACGTATCAGCCTGGGAATGAAACAATTCCAGCAAAACCCTTGGGATCACGTCGAAGAGCGTTATCCTGTCGGTTCAAAGATCCATGGTCGGGTGCGAAACCTGACGGATTTTGGTGCTTTCGTGGAGCTTGAAGAAGGTATTGACGGCCTCGTGCATGTTTCAGATATAACGTGGTCGAAGAAAGTTAAACACCCGAAAGAACTTCTGAAGAAGGATCAGGAAGTAGACGCCATCGTTACCAATATAGATAAGGCCGGACAACGTCTTTCGCTGTCGATGAAGGATCTGATGCCTAGTGCATGGGAAGGCTTTGTTGCGACGCACCGCCCCGGCGACCAAGTCAAAGGCAGGGTGTCACGATTTACGACTTTCGGAATATTTGTTGAGTTGGGCGAGGGCTTGGAAGGATTATGCCATATCTCCGAGCTTTCCGATGAACGGGTTGAAAAGGCAGAAGACGTTGCCGAACTCGGCCAAGAAATGGACTTCAAGATACTCCGCATCGAACACGAGGATCAAAAGATCGGCCTTTCTCATCGCGCCGTCGGTAAAGAAAACGAACCTATCGTTGATTCGAGGATGTATTCATCTGAGGCGAAAGGCGGAATGGCATCGCTTGGTGAATTGGCAAATCTGAAATTCGGAAGGACGGACGACCAGCCCGAAACCGTGCCGGCAAAAGCTGAGAAAGTTGAGTCCAAAACTTCGAAAAAGCCCGAAACTGTTGCGGAGCCCGAAAAAGCTGAAGTAGAAGACGGCGCCGCCGAAGAAACGGAAGCCGAGGAGTTGCAAATCGAAGAGGCGTCGGCCGAAGTAGTGGCCGTCGAAGAAGCGGTGCCTGAAGAAGTGCTCGCGGAAGAAACGGTAGCCGAGGAGCTGCCGATCGAAGAGACGTCGGCCGAAGAAGCGCCCACCGAAGAAGCCGCCGTCGAGGAATCGCCAGTTGAAGGGACTCCTGTGGAGGAAACACCGGTTGCCGAAGGGGCTGACGAGATGGCTGCCGTAGAGGAATCATCTACAGTGACCACCGACGTTGCCTTATCGGAAGATATTGCGACGGAGGTTGGAGAAGCGTCAATCCCTTCAGAAGTTACGGATGCCGCGGATGACGAAGTAATTAGAAATGAAAAGTCGGCTTAATAGCTGACGCTGAGCTCCTGCGAGCTGTGCCCTAGGTTGGAGATAGAGACATGACAAAAGCGGATTTAGTGGAAAAAGTCGCAAAAGAAGCGGATATGACGAAAAAGGACGCCGAGCAGCTTGTCGAGATAATATTCGACAGCATAATCGGCACCCTAAACGAAGGCGAAAAAATCGAACTTCGCGGTTTCGGAAGCTTTCGCGTTCGCCAGCGCAATTCGCGCAAGGGCCGCAATCCTAAAACCGGCGCTGCGGTTGATATCCCCGCAAAGAGGGTCGCATACTTTAAGCCCGGAAAAGAGCTTAAAGAACTCATCAACAAAACTGTATAAAAAGGAATTTTTGTGGACGTATTATGGAGTCCATGGCGTTACGATTACATAAAAGGCAGTGTCGGTTTTGGTGAAGAGTCCGGCAACTGCGTTTTTTGCAATATTCTGAATAACTCGGCGACTGATGAGGAGAACTTCATCCTCGGGCGCGCCGAGTTTAACTTTGTGATCTTAAATGTTTACCCTTACACCACTGGGCACCTGATGGTGGTGCCATACTCCCACATCGCGGAACTCGATCAGATCGACAAGGCTTCAACCGATGAAATGATGGAATTGATGAAGCGGTGCCAAATGGCCCTTCGCGAGGTCTACTTGCCGGACGGTTTCAATTTTGGTATGAACCTGGGAAAAGCCGCCGGGGCTGGGGTTGCAGGACATCTTCATATGCACCTGCTTCCGCGGTGGCTCGGCGACGTTAATTTCTTCACCACTATCGGACAAACGCGCGCTCTGCCAGAATCTCTGCAAACAACCTACGAAAAACTTAAAGAACGATTCGGCTGATTCGCACATTACCGACATTTTTACGATTTTACGCCTTTTTCGAGGTCGCTTGATTCGGCTGATGTGAACGGTCGACCGCTTCGTCTTCGATCTCTCCGCCTTTGCTTACCGGAATGTCTTCAGGGTCTGCATACTTCAACCCATGGTCCTCGCTGTTAGGCAGATCGGCCGGAATGAGAATTCGGGGTGCCGAATTCGGAGGAACATACCCCGGGTAGTCAACACGTGAATGATAAATGGCGATCAGCGACTTTATCATCGACTCCCTGATCTGTGTAAGCTCTCGCAGCGTAAGATCACATTCGTCTAACTGATCGTCACTTAGTATCGCATCGATGATCTTGGTTACGATAAATCGAATATTTTCCGGATTCGGTTCGGCAAGCGATCGCGCACCGGCCTCGCAGCTGTCAGCGATCATCATTATTGCCGCCTCCTTGAATTGAGGTTTCGGCCCTGGATATCGAAAATCAACTTCTGAGAAATCTTCTTCTGACCGAGCCTCTGTCTGCGCCTTCTTTAGGAAATAGTGAAGCGTCCTTGTACCGTGATGTTGCGGGATAAAATCAACTATCCGTTGAGGCAATCCCATTTCTCTCCCAAGTTTCATTCCATAAGTTACGTGACTGATTATGATCTTCGCACTCTGAACTGGCTTCAATCTGTCGTGAGGGTTTTTGCCCATCTGGTTCTCAACAAAATGATCTGGAGCCGCACTTTTGCCAATATCGTGATAGAGAGCTCCGATTCGTGCCAAAAGTCCGTTTGCCCCAACCACGCGACAGGCTTCTTCCGCAAGCTGACCGACGGCATGTGAATGCTGATTCGTTCCAGGTGCCCGAAGGGCCAACTGACCAAGTACCGGTAGGTCCGCGTTGGATAGTTCGAGCAGTTTCACGTCCGTTAGGATCCCAAATAATGACTCGCAGATCGGCAGCAAAACGGCCGTAATTGCCGCAGCGGCAATCCCACTTGCGAGGGCACACGCCACTGAGAGCAAAACGGTATTCAAAATAAACGGCTGCTGTGTATAACCCAGCAAGGTCAGGGCGATCAAAGCACTGACAACCCCGACCAATAGACCCGCGATCGTAACGGACTGCCGGCTCCGATATTGGCCGATGCCGTATACCGCGACCGACGATGCGATAAAGGAATAGATCGTGAATTCGAGACCTCGCGGCGCTATGAAACCAGCCAGCAAAGATGTGAACAGGCCCGTAAAAAAGGCAGTCGGGCGATCCGCCAGTAACGTGATCAAAAGGCTGCCGGTAGCGAATGGTACCGCAAATGCCCAGATCATTGGGTCATTAAGGGGTGCCCGGACATTCTGCAGCGCGGTAATGTCGGCAAGCTTAAAGAACGCCGCCATAAATGCGGTTTGTACCACGATTACGAATCCGAATAGAGCGAATGTCTTCTCCGCGGACAAAGCCAGTCGGGCAACAACCCCACGTTGCTCAATAAACTTCCATGCGGCCCACATCAGTCCCAAAATGAGAACAAAAAGTCCTACGAATCGGTTCACCTTACGGGTCGATGTGCTGTAGTTTCTGATCGCCGAGATCTGAGACACCATCTCCGGCGTCACGATATCACCTTCGTCGGCGATCTTTTGTCCGCGTTTTAGGGAAATGGTGATGGGTTGGACACTTTCTGCAACAGCCTTTCGCGCGTTGTCGGTCGCGACCGAATCATAAACAACGCTTGGCTGGATCAACGGACTCAGTGCCGAATTAAACGCTTGAACTTCCCTTTCCGAAAGACTCTTAACGCTCTTCAATCCATCTATCAACTTTTGCCTGGCGGTTGAGAGGGCAGTCATACTCGATTCCGGCATCTGCACAACCGACTGCTGGTTCGGCCGTTCGCGGTCAACAAGCGAGATCTCGTTCTGAAAGTACTCGAGGTCCTGGTCACCGTAAATAGAACCGTCGGCACTCTCTTTTAGGACGCGCGTAACCGCATCCAATTCATTAGTGCTGAACTTACGTGCGCCGAATATTTTCCCAAGTTCAGCGCCGCCGCCGCCCGTCCACTGTTGTCCATTCTTGCTTTCTGAATTTGTTTTCGCTGGATCATCAGACTTTCCAGATCTCCGCTGAAGGCTCTCCCACGCCGAGCGAAAGCTCTGCACGGCTTCATCGGATCGATTTGCCTCGTAGGTAAACGTCGGCCGAACCGATTCCATCGAAGATTCCTTCAATCGTTCAGTTTCTACATTATCGACAAAATGGATGTCGGCGGGAGAATTGATCCCCTCGTACGCTATATCGCCCTCACGATAAACATGCTCGCCACCCACGCGTAGAATGGGGTTATCAATAAGAAGTGTCGTGAGAATGCACAGCGCGGCGAACCCAATCCAAAAACGTTGGTTCTCCGACAATCTCGCGAACGGTGCCGAAACTCGGGCCCACCACGATTTACGCCATCTCGATAGCGGCGACGATAGATCTTTTATTCGCTTGCTCATCCCGTTCTTCCGAGGTCATCCCACGGCTCGTACAGTATAGGTGTCGAAGGTACCGATCATCCTGCCGATCGTATCGACCAATGGTCTTAAAGATGTAGATCGAATAGCTGAAATTGCCACGCATTCGAGTCCGGTGTCAAGCCCGATCTGCCTGCTCAGCCCTACAATCGCCGCGTTATCGATCCGGTCAGCCTTATTTAATGCAACGACTTGAGCTATTTGATTAAGGTCCAGGTCACCCAGGATCTTGTTAACCGATTCGACTTGTTGAAGTACTCTGGGATTTGAGGAGTCAACGACGTGAACGAGCAGATCGCTGTCGGAGATCTCCTCGAGGGTTGCTCGAAATGCGCTCACAAGCGTCTCAGGAAGGTCGCGAATGAAGCCGACAGTGTCGTTAATAATGACTTCCTGGTCAACAGGAAGGCGCAGTCTTCGCGACGTCGGATCGAGAGTAGCAAACATCTTGCGTTCTGCGTAAACATCACTCTGAGTCAAGGCGTTCAACAAAGTTGACTTCCCAGCGTTCGTATATCCAACAAGTGAAATAATTGGTAGATTATTTTGTATCCTGGATTTTCGACGCACGTGCCGTTGATGTCCAAGTGCGTCAACTTGCTTTTCAAGCTGAGAGATACGATCCCTCACGCGCCGACGGTCAGTTTCAAGTTTCGTTTCACCCGGGCCTCGCCCGCCGATGCCGCCGGCGAGCCGCGAAAAGGCCGAATTCTGGCCCACGACCAGACGAGGCAGCAAATATTTTAACTGCGCCAGTTCCACCTGCAATTTACCTTCACGCGACTGTGCTCGTTGGGCAAAAATATCCAGGATCAGCTGCGGTCGGTCGATAACTTTCAGTTCTGTTGTATCCGAAAGAGCTCGAACCTGTGCCGGCGAAAGTTCGGTATCGAAAACTATAAGATCCGCTCCAAGTCTCATCGAACGAATTAGCAGATCGTCGAGTTTACCTCGTCCGACCAACGTTCTAGGGTCGATCTTTGGACGCCGTTGTATGATCTTATCCAAAACCACAACGTCCGCCGATGTGGCGAGTTCCTCTAATTCGGAAAGCGATTCTTCCGCGTCGGAGTGGTATCCGGACGTAACTCCGACCAGGATCGCCCTGTCGCGATTTGCCTGCCGATTACGCGCCGTTCCCCGGATCCTGGCCATCTCGTTCTCAAGCGAATTTACGAGTGAAATGAAACTTGGCTCAAGCTGCGATGGAATTCGGGGCTCGAGAAATTCGTAAGGGTTCGAATCGGCATTCATTTCAAGAGTCTCGGCATTCGATGGTAAAAGGTGGGCTGAGTATACCAAGCCGGGGAGACCGCTGATCTTGTCAACCTGAACGATCGACATCAGGTCAAAACGCAGCAAGGCAAGGTCGGTTAGATCGTCCTGCGTAAGCCTTTCACCAAGCAAATGTGTGTGAACACAACGAAGACCGCGAAATCGGTCAGCAGATACGCGCCCGCGCCCGAAATCCGGCATTTCGATCTGCTTCGCGTCGCCAACCATTACATACTCTACCTTTCCCTTACGATTTATTAGTACCCCGATCTGCCGGCCCGTTTCATGCGAAATTTCAGACATCTGCCGAGCAAGTTCCGGAGAAATAATCTGTTCCGGTGCAACGCGTCGTGCCGCCAGCCGTTCGACACGTCGAAGTTGATTGTGTTTTAAGCCTTTAGTTAACCCGTGAACATTGACTCCGATGGCGTTTACCTCCGGGAGTAGTATAGCAAAACTATCGGGCCAGACTCGATTCTCGACTTGCCGCCAGAAAGCACATCATGAAATGTGTCCATCAAGATAAACCGTGGAACTTGGGTCATTTGACTTTGGACTTCGAACGACTGCGAAGGCTACAATCCTGTTGATGCAAACACGAACCAAGAGGCAGCGTGAGGTTCTCGATTTCCTCGTCAAGTACATCGATAGTCACGGCTACGAACCCTCGTATCAAGTCATTGCCAGACATCTCGGTCTGTCATCAAAAGCGGGAATCGCAAAGCATATCAAGTCGCTGGAAGATCAGGGCGCCCTTACCCGAAACCGTGATAATGGCCACTTCTCTCTCGAAATTATTCGAAATGCCGGCGAGGCTTTGTCTGAAACACGAATTGCGTGGCTAAATATCAAAAATGCCGTTTCAGATGGCCAACCATGGAACGACGAACCCTTTTCCTTACCGGGATTTTTGTTCGGTACGCACGATCCCGAATCGATCTATGCTTTCCGTGTTCGTGACGATTCAATGGCAGAGAGATCGATTTTCGATGGCGATATCGCCCTTATCGAACTTGGATCTCATTTTCGTGATGGTGATTGTGTCGCCGCAGTGGTCAGCAAGAAGACGGCCATGATCAGGAATTATTATCGAGACGGGGCTGCGGTGGAACTCCGGGCTGCCGATCAGCAGACTCCGACGATACGCCTATCCGCGGAGAAGGTAGAAATTCTCGGTGTGTTCCGTGGACTCCTTCGTCCGCTTTCGTAGTGTTCGAGTTCGTCGCCGCTGCAGTTTGATTGTCGCCCGACTTTTCGTCATACTTTTTTCTATTGTGACTAACGCACCAACCCCTAACGCCAGTTATAGCCTTACGTTACGTGTCCGCATACACAACATGCCGGGCAAGCTCGGAGAGATCACGACCGCGATCGGCACAGCCGGAGGCGATATCGAAGGGATCGATATCGTCAGCGTCGGAAAGGACTTCCTGATACGCGATATCACCGTCAACGCTTCGTCAGAGAGTCATGATGAAGAGATCGTAGCTTCATTAAGCGAGATTGATGGGGTCGAAGTGGTAAACATCTCTGATCGCACGTTTTTGATGCATCTTGGAGGCAAGATCGAGGTGGTTTCGAAGATGCAGCTCAAAACACGATCGGACCTTTCGATGGCTTATACTCCGGGTGTTGCGCGCGTGTGTCAGGCAATACATAAGGACCCCGAGAAGGCGTACAATCTTACGATCAAGAAGAATACGGTGGCGGTCGTTTCTGATGGAACCGCAGTGCTTGGGCTTGGCGATATCGGCCCTGCCGCGGCAATGCCGGTGATGGAAGGTAAAGCGCAGCTGTTTAAGGAATTCGGTGGCGTAGATGCGTTTCCGATCTGCCTTAGCACTAAGGATCCCCATGAGATAGTTCAAACCATAAAGAACATTTCCGTCGCATTCGGCGGAATAAATCTCGAAGACATATCGGCTCCGAGGTGTTTCGAGATCGAGGAGAGGTTAAAGGAAGAACTCGATATCCCAGTGTTTCATGATGATCAGCATGGAACCGCAGTTGTCGTGCTCGCGGCGTTGATCAATGCCCTTAAGATCGTCGGGAAAAGGATGGAAGACATTAAAGTGGTGGTTAACGGCGTCGGCGCAGCCGGTGTTGCCTGTTCCAAGATCGTGATGGCCGCGGGTGTAAAGAATATTATCGGTTGCGATCAGGCCGGTGCTCTTTTCAGCGGCCGGACGGAAAAAATGAACTGGGTCAAGGATTGGTACGCGCAAAATACGAATCCGAACGGCGAAAATGGGGGAATACACGACGTGATCAAGGGCGCCGATGTGTTTTTCGGTCTTAGCGCTCCCGGAGTTATTGATGAAACTGATCTGGCGAATATGGCCGATGCGCCGATCGTTTTCGCGATGGCGAACCCCGTTCCTGAAATAATGCCCGAAGATGCCGCAGGTCACGTCGCCGTGATGGCCACTGGCCGCTCTGACTACCCCAATCAGATAAACAATGTCCTTTGCTTTCCGGGTATATTTCGCGGGGCATTGAATTGCCGTGCGTCACAGATAAACGAACCTATGAAACTGGCCGCGGCTGAAGCGATCGCGGAAATTATCGGCGAAGACGAATTACATCCCGACTACATTATCCCTTCGGTGTTTGACCGCCGAGTTGGTGAAGCGGTCGCTGCCCGAGTCGAGGAGGCAGCGTACCGATCGGGCGTAGCTAGACGTGAGAGGGCGACAAGAGATTCCGCATTTTGATCCTTTACGAAACGTTGTGATAAGAAATAGATTACGCGAATTAACGGTCGAAGAGCTCGCCAATACCATCACGCATGGTTTTGGACTGGTCCTGAGTGTTATTGGGTTTGCTGGGCTGCTTCTGCTTGCGCTCCGTCATGGTGGTGTGACGCTTATAGCGAGCTGTGCAATTTACGGCTTATCGCTTGTCGTGCTTTATACGGCCTCGACTTGTTACCACGGAGCGATCTGTCCCGTGAGAAAACAAAAACTTCGTATCGTTGATCGCTGCTGTATATATCTGTTAATAGCCGGAAGTTATACGCCATTCGGCTTCGTGATCTCGAACGAAACTATTGGCCAGGGCCTCTTGATACTTATATGGCTATTCGCTGTTGTCGGAATATTGATGACCGTGTTCTTTCCCGGCAGATTCCCTATAGTGTCCGTCCTGTCTTACGTCGTGATGGGTTGGTTGGGCATTTTTGCCGTTCAGCCGCTGTTTCAGGCTTTGGGCATCATGCCGGTAGTTCTGGCCATATCCGGAGGGATCGCCTATTCGCTTGGCGTGCTGTTCTTCGCTTGGGACAAGGTTCCGCACAATCACGCAATTTTCCACGTATTTGTGCTGGCTGGCAGCGTTATTCATTACTTTGCGGTGGTAATTTACGTTTTGCGTTAGCAATCTGACTTTCGTTCAGGCGTCCGGCTATCCTGGGAATGATCACTCGCGACGCTTCTATCGCGCCCTTAATATGGCGCTGATTCGTGAAGTGTCCGGCAACGTATATTCCCGGAATGTTTGTTTCGAATGTCTCTTCATCGTACACCGGCACATCCCCATACTTACCCTCGGTAATATCGACGCCGACTGCTTTGAGCATAGAAAGATCGGCGTCTGACCCGATAAGAACAAAAACGACATCGTTTTGAATCACGACACTTTCGCCACTTTCGTTTTCGAGTACGACCTCGTTTTCTCGAATTTCGATGACCTTGCCTAAGAAGAATAATTTAAGACAGTGCTCTTTCTGTGCTTCTTCGAGCGGCTGTTTGACCCAGTATTTAATACAGCCTTGTTTCGGATCGTTGTTCTCCCAATCGCTGCGGAATATTGCGAGCGTGGTTTCCGCACCTTCTTGTGCCAAAAACAAGGCCGCTTCACCAGCCGAATTGCCGCCGCCGATGATCAAGGCGTGCTTCTTCACCCACGGATACGTCTCGCGAAACAAGTCGTGAACCTTCGACAGCTCTTCACCTTTTACATTAAGTTGCCGTGGGTGATCCATTACACCGATTGCAAATAGAACGTTCTGTGCTTGGTATTCGGCTTTATCGGTAAGAACCCGAAATCTTTGCGGAGCGGCAGGAAGCCCTTCCGCGGATAGCTTCTCGACCCGCTCAACACTCTCTTCCGTTCTCACATTCAGTTCGTTATCCAAAACAAACCGAACGTAATAGGAGAGCAATTCTTCACGTGTGGGCTTTTCGCTCGCGGGTTTAAGGTCGCCGTCTACGAATTCGAGCTCATTGGTCGTCGAAAACACGGTTAACCCGACGGGATAGTGATAGATCGTGTTTCCGATGAGTCCCTTCTCGAAAACAATATAATCGAGGCCATATTTTTTGGCTTCGTACGCCGCGGATATACCCGCCGGACCGGCGCCTACAATGATCAAATCATGCATTTTTTCATTTCCCGGCTGATTCGATCCGCTTTAGCTCGTTTGTAAATTTCTCGATCTGCAATTTCGTGCCTTCAAGGTTTCGTTTCGACTCCAGGTATTTCTCCCATTCTCCTGTCGCCGTAAGGGCTTTGAGCACTTCCTCGTCGAGAGCATGCGACATTACAACGAGCAGATCGCTGAGTGCTTCGTGTGAGTCAAGCAGTGTTTGGATGATCGTGTAAGCGAGTTTTGCGTTCGGCAGATCGATGTCGAATTCTTCCATATTATATTTATTATTACGTCGTCTAAATCGCTTTCGCCGGTTTGATCACAGAACTAACGAAAGGCAAACTCGCTACGCTCGCCGCCTCCGACCCGATGCCAAGCTGCGTGCCTTCAGCAAGATAATCATATCGAACATAGGCAAGAGCGATGGATTTGCCGAGCTTTGGTGAGAAGACCGTGGATCTGATGCTGCCGGCGGCCTTACCGTCCTGCGAGGTGAGCTCCATCCCATTTTCGCCGTTACCCCACATTTCTGTCTCAAAGATCAATCCTGTCAAACGCTTTGCAACGTGTCCGCGAAAATGAATTCGGGCGATGATCTCCTGGCCTATGTAGCACCCTTTGTTGTATGAAATAAGGCCTTCGAGGCCAAGTTCGGGTACGATCGTTGCCTCGTCCATATCAACACCGAAAAGCGGCACGCCGTTTTCTATCCGAATTATCTCATGAACCTCACCAGATAATTTGACGGCCCCCGCGTCGATCAGATCCTTGCGAAACTCATCAACGAACTCGTTTAAGATGAAATATCCGGTGGAACCAGAATTCGTGAATCTGTGAGCCGGCCTTTCCGTTGTCACGTCGCCGAATACTTCAAAAAATCCAAATTGTTCTGAGAGGTCTTCGACGAAAAAATCACCGGCGTAGGTGAATCGAAAGAGATTATCGAAAACCTTTACGCGAGTGGTATTCTCGGTTTCGAACAAAAATCGATCGCCTTCACGAAGGACGCGGACAACAGCAAGCAAACGACCCTGAGCATTGGGAAATGCCGCCAGCATTTGCCCGCCATCCTCTAACGTCTTCATATCGTTGGAGATAAGGCCGTCGAGAAACTGGTTCGCCTCCTTTCCCCAGACCGCGATCAGGCCGCGTTTCTGTTCGTAAGATCCAGTTCCGCCCGATCGGACGTGATCGTAAGCCGATTCAATATCCATATTACTTTTGATTCCCTGCGATCAAGACTGAAAGCGCGCCAAAATGCCTCATTTGAGTTTCCAGTCCGCGCTGGGCGGCGATCACCTGCGGGCTCGGGTGATAAAGCGGCACGAGCTTTCTGCCATTCCAATTAAGCACACGGCCAGCGTGATATTTCAGCTTAAACTGATGATATTCGATGGATTTGATCGCTTCAAGGGCAACACTGCCAAGCGTGGCCACGACTAACGGCTCGATCAATTCGACCTGTCGCTTCAGGAACATGGAACAGTTCGCGATCTCGACACTTGTTGGCTTACGATTCGCGTCCGTGGCCGTTCGCGGGCTGCACATTACTGAATTTGTGATGAATATCTCATCGCGTGTAAGCCCGATCGAATCGAGCAGTACTTGAAAATTCTCACCCGACCTATCACCGTAGAATGGCCGCCGCGTACGGTCGGCGCCCTGACGCCCGGGGGCTTCCGCGATAAAGAACACTTTGGGGCTGAGCGAGCCGTTCAGATCGCTCAGAACTGCGGTCCTCTCGGCGAGCGCCGGGCATATACGGCATTCCCGGGCCTCTGAACAAAGGGCCTTGAAAAGCAGAGATCGCGTTAGATCCATCTAAAAAGCATTATCAATGGTGTGATGCAAACAATGCAAAGCGGTCGGCCGGTCGTCGCACTTTTTTGATATAATAATATTTTGTACAAAATATGAATCAATTATCGGAAGAAGTTGTATTGGGATCACTTCGGCAGATCATCGACCCCGATCTGAGAAAGGACATCGTCACCTTAGGTTTTGTCCGGGATCTCGCGATCGCCGGCGGCGACGTTTCATTCCGGATCGTCCTGACAACACCGGCCTGCCCTGTTAAAGAACAGATGGAAGCCCAGGCGCGCGAGATCGTAGGCGATCTCGATGGGGTTAGATCGGTCAACGTAACGATGGACGCAGAGGTTCCGCAGGGGCGCGGCATCAAGAACAACATCGCAATCCCCGGGGTTAAGAACATCATAGCGGTCTCAAGCGGAAAGGGCGGCGTCGGAAAATCAACGGTGGCTGTGAATCTGGCAGTTTCGCTTGCGAAAGACGGCGCGAAGGTCGGGATTATGGACGCCGACGTTTATGGGCCGAATGTTCCGATGATGCTTGGCACTGGTTACGATCAGCCTGAGGTCGAGGACGGCAAGCTCGTCCCGATCCAGGCCCACGGGGTGAAAATGATCTCGATGGCGGTGCTGGTCCCGCCTGATAAACCAATGATACTTCGCGGGCCAATGCTGCACGGGGTAGTTCGGCAATTTTTATCCGATGTAAATTGGGGCGAGCTTGATTATCTGATCGTGGACATGCCGCCGGGCACGGGAGATGTGCAGCTTTCACTGGCGCAGCTTGTGCCGGTTCAAGGGGCCGTGCTTGTTACTACGCCTCAGGAAGTTTCACTTTCCGATGTCCGACGGGCGGTTAAGATGTTCGAACAGGTTGCCGTCCCCGTTCTTGGCGTGATCGAGAATATGTCTTATTTCATCGCGCCGGATACCGGGAATCGTTATGAGATCTTCGGTCGCGGCGGCGGGCAGAAATTGTGCGACGAATATGGCCTGAACTTCCTCGGCGAAGTTCCGATGGGAATGGAAGTTCGCGAAGGTGGTGACACAGGTGTACCTGTGGTCGTGTCTTATCCCGAATCCCCGCAATCACTGGCGTTCGATCATGTTGCGGCAGAGGTCGCCCGACAAGTATCTATCGAAGCCATGAAGCCTGAACTCGTTATTCGCTCGCGGGCCGGATAGCTTTTTAACGCATCCGGCAAACAAGAAAGCTTGTTTTTTCATCAGATCTTCGTTAATATTGACATTTAGGTAAGGATTCGCTCCGGCGGATCCAAATTTTCGTAGGGAGATTTTAAAAATAATGGCAGCAGTGGCAGCACCGACAGTTGAATTAGATGTGACGGCGGCGGCGGCGGAAGAGATCAAGAAGTTTTTGGCGTCCGAGGATGACCTTCCGGAAACGGCCGGATTGCGTGTTCGCGTCGTGCCGGGCGGATGCTCGGGATTTCAATACAGCCTCAATATTGAGGAAGAGTCGCGACAAGGCGATTATATCCTTGATAAATTCGGGATCAAGCTGTTTGTTGATATGTTCTCGGCACAGTATCTGAATGGTGTCCAGGTAGATTACACGTCAAATATGATGGGCTCCGGCTTCACTTTCGAGAATCCGAACGCGACGGGCGGCTGCGGCTGCGGGACGTCGTTTTCAGCCTAAGAATTAGCGGTTATTTGTTAGCTCCAGATCAAGGGACGTGGTTTTACGTCCCTTGTATTATTTTGTTTGGCAGCCACTCGAACATCAGTGCTTGCAATAAGCGGCGAGATTGGGCATACTGTCCGTGGCTCATCTAAAAGTATATCAATAACAAACTGAGCCATTTGTTCAAATCCAAAAATTTAACCCGTTAGATCTCGCTTGACACAATCGCCGCGTTTTTTTCCGTATTTTGTAACGCGATCGTTTTCGAAGTGATTTTGAGGGTGGAATACCGAAAACCGGAGAAATAAGTTTTGATGATCTTAAAAAAGAGTGCGTTTTATGCGATATTTGTTTTGCTTTTTGCGGGGATCGCCGGCGTCACGTTTGGCCAGGACAGAGAGCTGTTAGTGAAACAAATCTCCAGCCGAGCGATAAACCCTCCCGTTAAAACGCCCGGCCCCGATCCTGTAAAACGCCTCGTGTCTCATCAACCATCTAAGATCATAACCATTTACCCCACCCTCGCCAAAAAACTAAATCTCAAGCCGATCGAGGCGCCGCAATCATTGATCAAAAGGACGGGGTCGTCTGATCCTGTAAAAATTATGTCGGCGGCTTCGGGTCGAATGTTATACAACCCTTCGGTGACGGGCGAAATGCATCGAAAGATCAATGCTATGATCGGCATACCCTATCGCTATGGGTCGACCGGTCCTAATCGGTATGATTGCTCAGGTTTCGTTTGGGCGGTTTTCAATTCTGCCGGTATTGGATTCGGCCGCACGAGTGCGAGAGTGCTCTGGAACACTTACGAGCCGGTTTCCGGTGATGAGCGATATAAATTTGGCACCCTGGTGTTTTTTAACCGGCTGGGCCATGTGGGAATCGTAGCCGACGAGAACGGGTTTTACCATGCCTCTTCCAGCAAAGGAATAACATATTCAAAATTTGCCGGATACTGGAGCAAACGAATTGTCGGATTCCGGCGGATACCGTCCGCAAATCCATCGCCTGCCCTAAATTAACCAAACACGTTTATTCACCTCGACCCTGGGTCCCTATCAGACCACGAAACCCGGCCGGTTGGAATGCTCGCTGCACTCACACAGCGTCGCGATCTTGTCGATCGCTACATAAACCGTTCTTTCTTCGTCGTCCATAAGGTACAGCACTCCGCTAACGATCTTGACGACATCGCCTCGAAATACGCCCGTCGTACCACATGTAATATCGATCGTTTTTCCGACCAGTGATTTTAGTAGTTCTTCCATCGATCCTTTGTAGTTACCATTTTATTACAGCGGCAAAATATTTTCACGATGAATGTAGTATTTATTGTGCAAATTGTTGTACCCATTACGTCAAAAGCGTGATAACTTGTTTTTAAATTTGACGGTTTCGCATTTACTATCGCGATTGCTTGCGGAAATGAATTGTGATAATTTTGATTGCATATAAACAGGTTCACCCCTGAAACGTCAAAAATACGATCGATCCCAGGGTATTCTCGAGCAAATTGGGCAGTAGTCCGTTTTTGAACGTAGTTACATATTTTGTTCGCTCGCTGGCGGAGGCATACTCATGAAAATAGAACCCACAAAAAACCAGTTTTTGCGTTTTGCATTGAGCGGCGCGTTGATTTTTAGCGCACTATTTCTCGTCGTTCCGGCCCAGGATTTACCTGATCCGTCACCAAATATTGAAAATATTCCGTCCGGTTCGCTTGTCATTCCTATGGATGCCAAACAGGTGACGACGTTTGGCGGCAATTCGAGATTCAATCTCAAAGCATACGGCCTCGTCCAGCGGCTCCTACAAAACAATATTCCGATGAAATGGGCGATCAAAGCCGGAAAATCGAAGGATGATATCGATTTTTCGCAAACCGCCGCAAGAGTTTACCCAACTGCGATCGCAACCGCGCCGCAAGATTTTTCAGGTGGCCCGTTCATCATCCAGCCGGGATACGAAGCAATGGCGCTCGGAGTCATCGACGATTTTCGGACAGAGGTCGAAGACGCCTACCCCGCGGATGCTACCGACCCGGCTAACGACGATGACGACGCGGCCGCCGACGTCCAAGTGTTCAGGCTCACCGCTGCGGCTAATGTTGACATCAGATACACGCTGACCCATAAACCTAAGCCCGCCTATGGCGCAGCAAACGGTGGATTCGGCGGGGCGGTTCATGCCGAGTTGTTTGAATCTGCCCTGATCACGGATTATAGCGTCGTTGATGACAATACGGTCAATGCGGGAACCTGCATCACGATAGCAACCCAGCCGCATAGCACGTCACCCGACGCTTTCGTCGACAATTATCGAGTGTTCGTCGAAAGCGGCGGAAACCTTTTGCTCCAGTGTCTATCCGTCACCACTTTTGAGAATTCCCCGGTGTTCGGCTTTTTTCAAACTACCACCGGCTGGCTCGGCCTCGGCGAAGGCAACGCAAACGGTGGCGGCATAGATGACATTCCAACTTACCCAAACGGTGATATGGCGTTCTCGCAATTTCTCGGGACACTTAACAACAATCAGATCGGAACCGTCGAGGATTGGCGATTGAGTAACGGTTCCGCCTTCGCGAATGGCACCTACCCGGTCACCCAAAATCTCGGAGCCAACGCTAACTCATACTCAGCCACTTCTTCAAAAGTCGGAAATGCAGGGCAGCCCGGGGGCGTCACATTTGCATTGGGCGGACACAACTATTTTAGAGACGATGATAATAATGTAGACTTAGACGTAGACCGTATAAATGGTCAGAGAATGATCCTGAACGCGTTATTCGTTCCGGTCACACGGCCGAGTGTTTGCAATACCGCCGTTGTCTCTATCAACGGTTATAAGGCCGTTAGGGTCACCACGGATACCGCTCCCGTTGGCCCGCGTAACCCGGGCGATACCGTTACGTGGACCATTGATTACATTAACGTCGGTCCGATCATCGTCAACAATTTTCAAATTACGGACGTGCTTCCGGCGAGTATGACCCTTGTCGCGGTGCCAACCGTTTCGGACGATGGCACGGGTACTTCAGCGGCGGTGAACGCCGGATACACCGGAAC
>JBAUGL010000050.1:0-1782 GCA_049679665.1 Pyrinomonadaceae bacterium
GGATATGGAGGCGGCAATCGCCGATGCCATGAGGGAATCGGCCGGACCGGAGAGAGATCCGCGAGGGGAGGTCGCATCTGGCCTGTCACCGAGAGAACGCGAAGTCCTCGCACTTCTCGTCCAGGGAAAGTCGAACCCCGAGATTGCGGACGTCTTGTCGATCAGCCGGAAGACGGTCGCGATCCACGTCTCGAACATCCTGAGACGGCTCGGTGTCGAGAGCCGGTCCGCCGCCGTCGCAGTCGCGCTGCAAGGCAACCTCGTCTGATCCCCCCGAACGCGGACCACCCTGCCTTGACGCCTAGGTCCAAGTAAGTGCCTTGACCTAATCCGCTGCATACCGACGGGTCCCAAATAGGTCATTAGTTGGATGTGGACTCATCGGCCTAACGCTAATCTGCATGTATGCGGCGGTAGTCATCTTGGGGCGACCATGAGGCCACCGGCCCGGTCATTCGGCAGCACCGTGCCGCACGATTGAGCGGCACGAATAGACGGAGGAGAAACGTTCTATGGCAGCGTCAAACGGCTACGCGAACCCGGCCGCCCTGGTCGACACCGCCTGGGTGGCGAAGCACGGCGCCGACCCGACCGTCCGCCTCATCGAGGTCGACGTCGACACCGCCGCATACGCCACTGGCCACATCGCCGGCGCCGCTGGCTGGAACTGGCAAGTCGATTTGCAGCAGCGCCCCGCCCGCGACATCCCGACCCAGCAGGAATGGGAAGCCCTCCTCGCCCGCTCGGGTGTGAGCGCTGGCTCGACCGTGGTGCTGTACGGAGACAACAACAATTGGTTTGCCGCCTTCGCCTACTGGCTGTTCAAGCTCTACGGTCACTCTGACGTCAAGCTCATGAATGGCGGCCGCGCGAAATGGATCGCCGAGGGGCGAGACGTGACCATCGACGAGCCCAGCATCAGCGCTACGGAATACAAGGCCACTAGCCCCAACCTCGGCCGACGCGCCTTCCGCGACGATGTCGCCGCCTCGATCGGCGATGCGGCCGGTCTGGTCGATGTCCGCTCGCCCAAGGAATTCTCGGGTGAACTGCTGGCCCCCGAGAACATGCCCCAGGAGGGTGCCCAGCGGGGCGGGCACGTGCCAGGCGCCCGGAACATCCCCTGGGCGACTGCAGTGGCCGAAGATGGCACGTTCAAGTCGCACGCCGAACTGGCGGCGCTCTACGGTGGCAAGGGCATCACGCCCGATCATCCGACCATCGCCTATTGCCGCATCGGCGAGCGCAGCGCACATTCCTGGTTCGTGCTAACCGAATTGCTCGGCTACCCGAACGTGCGCAATTACGACGGCTCCTGGACTGAGTGGGGCTCCCTCATCGGCGCGCCGATCGAACGCTAACCGCCCGAACGCCGGTCGAAAGGATCGTTGATGGACAGCAATCGCTTCGACGACCTCACCCGCAGGCTAGGCACGAGCACGACCCGCCGGGCCGCCCTGCGGGCAGCGGCCGGCGGTCTCCTCGGGGCACTGGGGCTGAGCAAGGCGGCCTCCGCCGATGTCTCCCGAGCCTATTGCGGCAACAAGACCTGCACGAACAACCCGGGGAAGTGCAAGGACGGCTGCCTCTGCTGCGTCTATCCCAACGGCAACGCTCGCTGCGGCCCACCGGATAGGTGCGGGGGCCGTGGTGAACTGATCTGCCCGTCCGGGCAGACGTACTGCTCGGATCTCGGCCGTTGCTCTAGCTGCTGCTCGAATGCCGATTGCGGTGGCGACGTCTGCACCGGCGGAACTTGCGACGACGGCGTCTGCGACATGC
>JBAUGL010000051.1:0-18165 GCA_049679665.1 Pyrinomonadaceae bacterium
GTATCAGGCACTGCTTAAGACCGAAGGCGTGGAGCTGGAATTTACTGAAGACGCCATCGACAAGCTGGCCGAGATGACTGAGGAAATCAACAAGAGCACTGAAAACATCGGGGCGCGGCGGCTCCACACTCTTCTTGAAAAGCTCCTCGAAGAGATCAGCTTTCTTGGCAACGAGCTCACCGAAAAGAGACAGCGTATAGACGCCGCCTACGTAACCGAACGGCTTAATGACCTGGTTCAAAACGAGGACCTTCGCCAATACATACTCTAGCTTAACCGAATGTTTAACATAATTTCGCTTAATCGATCCCGCTTAATTGCACTTAAGCGAAATGCACTTAAGGCGACTTTAGCGCTTTTCGGACTGGCGATGCTTACGACGTTAAGCTGCGGCAAGCGAAAGCCGCCTCTCCCGCCACTGGAGAGGGTGATCCAACGCGTCGAATTAAGCGGATTCCAACGCGGTAATGAGGTAATCCTTGAATGGAAAATGCCCGCCCGAAACGCCGGCCCGGGTAGTGTGTTGAATATAAGCCGGGTCGATATCTACCGCTTCGCCGAGCCTTTCGATGCTCCTTTGGCGCTTTCCGAAGAAGAATTCGCATCCCGGAGCTTGCTGATCGCCACGGTGCCCATCAAAGTGACCGATTTCGGGCTTAAAACGATTAGCCACCGAGACAAATTGGAGTTTGCGGGTCAAGCAGCGAGACTGCGGTATGCGATCCGATTTGTGAATGCCTCGGGACAGAAGGCCGCTTTTTCAAGCTTCTTGCTTGTCGAGCCCGCTGCGCGCGTTGCCGCAGCTCCGCAAATGTTAGCCGGCCAGATCACTCAAACGGCTATTGTTTTAACGTGGAGGCCGCCCCTTGACAATATTGACGGCTCCACGCCGCCAAACGTTCTGGGATTCAACGTTTATCGCTCCTCGTCGAAATCGGAATCTGCGAAACTTCTAAACGATACGCCAGTTACTATGAATGAATTTCGGGACGAGTTTTTTGATTTCGGAACTGAGTATTCTTACTTCGTTCGTGCCGTTTCTTCGGGCACGGGTGGTGAACCGGTTGAGAGCCGCGAATCCGAAATAATCGGGTTTTTGCCGAAGGACATATTTCCTCCGAGCGCCCCAACGGCAATTACGGTTGCAGCGGCGCCGAATAGCATTTCCCTGTTCTTTGCTATTGGACCAGAAAAAGATATTGCCGGATATAGTGTCTATCGTTCGACCGACGAGACGAATTGGAACGAAATCTCGGGCGGACAACTAACCACAAATACATTTCAGGACACCCGCATCATCTCGGGTACAAAATACTTCTATTATATTACGGCAACTGATACCTCGGGTAACGTAAGCGATCGTTCAGAAACGGTACACGAAACCGCGCCTTGAGAAAATGAGAATATGCAGATTCGAATATAGCGGAAGCATCCTGACCGGCGTTGTTGAAGGTGAAATGGTGACGACCAACGAAGGGGCGCTGTCGGGATCATATGCGTTAGCTGAAGTGAAACTCATCTCGCCGGTATCTCCGTCGAAGATAGTGTGCATAGGCCGGAATTATGCAGACCATGCCAAGGAACTCGGCAACGAGGTACCGTCCGAACCGTTAATGTTCCTAAAAGCTCCGTCCGCAGTGATCGGAAGCGATGAAAGCATTGTGATCCCGGAGCGATCGAAGCGAGTGGAACACGAAGGTGAACTGGCTGTCGTTATCGGACGCACTTGTCGAACCCTTGATCCCGAAGATGATCCGTTCGATTACGTATTTGGATTTACTTGTCTGAATGACGTGACCGCACGCGACCTTCAGCGAACGGATATCCAGTTCACCCGTGCTAAATCGTTTGACACTTTCTGTCCGGTCGGGCCATTTGTCGAGACTGAACTCGACGTTTCGGACATAGGCGTCACAACACGAGTTAACGACGTGGTCAAACAACATGGCCGGACATCCCAAATGGTATTCCCTGTTGATTTTCTGATACGATATATTTCGAATATGATGACCTTGAATGCGGGCGACGTAATCGCAACCGGGACTCCTGCGGGTGTTTCGCCTTTGATCGCCGGCGATGTTTGTGAGATAGAGATCGAAGGCATACGAGTTCTCAGCAATCCGGTAAAATAGAGATGAAACGTTGCCCAAATTGCAATGCGGAGTATTCGGATAATTCGCTGGAATTCTGCCTTGAGGACGGGTCCCGACTCGCAATGCTTGCTGCTAAACCAAGCGAACCTGTGACCTCCAGTTCGCCCGTAGGCCAACGGCCGATGACGGTTGCGACCGAGGTTATATTCGGCATTGGAAACCAAGCCCAGAGGGCTCCCGCGAAAGCCGAAGAAACGGTTACCATTGTTGCCGACAAAACAACGTTAGTGTCACCAGATAAGTCAACATCAACGGCGAACAGGCTGCTCGAGTTATCCCCGATCGTCATCGCACTTGCTCATAATTGGTGGCAATGGCTCTATATCGAGGGAACATATATCTCCTCGATCGCCTCTTTCATTGTGTCGGCACCATTTTTAATGTGGCTCCTGTTGTTAGCTGCGGGAGTGTCGATCTGCCTTATCGCGGTAAAACGCGCCGAACGAAAAGAATTTGCCTATACGAGCCTGGTCATCCTAGCAATAAACCTGATATTGTTTCTCGTCCCCAGACGATAATTAAGCACGGAGAGAATCTATGAAATTTTTTATTGACACTGCGAATCTTGACGAAATAAAGGAAGCAAGTGAACTCGGGTTGATCGACGGCGTTACGACCAATCCGTCGCTTGTCGCCAAGGAAGGCGATGTGGATTTTAAGAAGCACCTCGCTAAGATATGCAAAATGGTGAAGGGCGATATTTCCGCTGAAGTTACTGCACTCGACACTAAGGGAATGTTGAAGGAAGGCCGCGAACTCGCCAAGGTTGCTCCTAACGTTGTGGTCAAGTGCCCACTTACGCTCGATGGTTTGAAAGCTACACGCATTTTTCGTGAAGAAGGAACCAAGGTTAATGTAACGCTTTGCTTTTCTGCTGCTCAAGCTATACTCGCCGCGAAAGCTGGTGCTTGTTACATTTCGCCGTTTATCGGTCGTCTCGATGATATCGCAACAAATGGTATGCAATTAATTCACGACATCGTCCAGATCTACGATAATTATGGCTTTGAGACGGAAGTGCTCGCGGCCTCGATCCGGCACCCTGTCCATATCGTCGAATGTGCCCTTGCCGGGGCCGATGTTGCCACCATTCCTTTTAAGGTGATCCAGCAGTTGGTCAATCATCCCCTAACGGATAAAGGACTCGATGCATTCTTATCGGATTGGAAAAAAAGCGGACGCTAGTTCGTCCCCTTTTAGGTTCCTTTTAATTTATCGTCTAGCAGATTCGCAAGTTCCGCGTGGAGTCCTGCTACCTCAGAATTTTCTTGAAGAGCAAGACTGTATTTTAACCGTAACTCGCCGTCATCCGCGTTCGGATTCAAAAGACCGCGGATCTTCTCCAAGTGCGCGGCTACCATTTCATCGGAAAAGCCATCGTCCAGATCGAACATCTCGTCGATCTCGACTATCAAGGTCGAGTATCTTCGAAGCCAGTCGAGGCGAGGTTCGTTCAGCAGCATATTAAGAAACTGCCCCGATGTCAGTTGGCCTTCGTCCATTTCGATCGATGCACGCTCGCGATCCACAAGCAGTTTGTGGAGCTTAAGCAGTAGATTGCGCGAATTCTTCAGCTTTTCGGTCGTGTTCATAAAAATAATTCTACCCTACCATGCTTAAATAAGCATTCATGCTAAGCTTTGCTTATTAGCCGGCTAATGGTAGATTCTTAGCACGCCAATGATATCTTATTAGCTGGCTACTCAAAGCTTATTCGCAGTCTATCTGTTTACTTAAGAGCTTATTATACAATCACTTAAATGATCCGACTTATGAAATTTGAAGAGAGCGTCACTTACCTTTTGTCCAAAGTCTCAACGATTCACAGAAACGAGTTGGAGCGAAAAATGCACGAAATCGGACTGCACAGCGGACAGGTTTTTGTTTTGTTCGAGCTCTGGAAATCGGACGGATTGCGCCAAGTAGATCTAGCGAACCGACTGGGCCTTTCCCCGCCAACGGTGAACAAGATGATCAAGGCCTTGAGCGCAAGCGGGTTTGTTACGCGTTCAAGGTTTGAAGATGATGCGAGGTCGTCGCGGATCTTTTTGACGGATGACGGTTCCGCAGTGCGACCTCTTATCGAAGACCAATGGCACGAATTGGAATTGAACCTTGTGACAGAGCTGACCGAGACTGAACGGCTGGTGCTGGCAGAACTATTGAAAAAGATACGTAACCACGGCGTCGACGACCCAAACGACGAAGTGTAACTATCGGTGCCGGTATCTAGCAATTTTAATTTATGACCAAATGGGGATAAGATTCGAACTAGGGCCTTGATAAGGAGGAACGACGATGAAAATTCTGGTTGCGACGGACGGCACAAAACACGGCGATGCAGCGGCGGAAACGCTAAGAATGTTTGATCTAAACGAGAATGTTGAAGTGAAGGTAGTCAGCGTGGTCGACATGGCTGTTCCCCTTGCAATAGATATCTATGGCGGATACCTCCCCGATACAACCGAACTCGAAAAGACCGCCCGTGAGAATGCCGTACGGGTATTGGAATCGACGTCGGCAAAGATATCGTCGCTCTTTGAGGAGAGTAAGCCGGCAGTAACCACCGACGTCCTATTCGGCTCGCCGGAGAGTCGTATTGTGGAAACGGCGGAGGAGATGAATGCTGACCTGATCGTTGTCGGTTCGCATGGTTACAATCGCTGGGAAAGATTGCTGCTCGGTTCGGTTTCAGACTCGGTGGTGCACCACGCACCTTGCTCGGTTCTGGTCGTTCGATTGCCGAAGGAGTAAGCAGTGTTCAATTTCGGAACCGAGGCGCGGATTCGAGAATTTACAATAAACTCATTGAAGTACGACGGCAGCAAGCAAAGGGGCTGGAAATGTTCTCTTGTTCGGCGCTGCGGCCCATTACTCGAATTTGTTGGCGCGTTTGATGAGAAGGTCGACCATAAAGATTTGGGACTGATCCGCCGCGGTACAGTATCTTACGAATATTACTGGCTTGATCGCTGGTACAGTGTGTTTCGGTTTCACGAACCCGCGGGCGCTTTACGAAATTATTACTGCAATATCAATATGCCGCCGGTAATTCGTGAAGATTCGCTCGAATATGTCGACCTTGATATTGATGTGCTTGTTCAGGCCGATATGTCATACAACGTGCTCGACCGTGAGGACTTTCTTATCAACGCAGCCCGCTATCAGTACCCTGCCGAAGTCATAATGAAGGTGGAAGAAAGCCTTTTAGAGGTGATCGGACTTATCGAGAACCGTCAGTTTCCGTTCTCTATGAACGCTGCTGGATTCTAAGTATATAACTGCAAACTCCGATCGAGGTACCCGGCGCAACTTCCACGCGTTGTCCTTCCCGTAATTCGTAATTATTGATTATCGTCGCGTTGCGGCCTTCGTTCGTGACCCAGTAGCGACCGCTGCCATCAGTGATGAAGGTAATGTGCTGCCGGCTCACCTCGGCATCGCCTGACAATGAAATGTCCACCGGTTTTGATTTTGACCCACGGCCAACCACGATCTGATTCTGAAAAATGGGTATCACATTTTGTCTAACGCCGCCTTGCCAGATCTCGAGCCTGTAAAGTTCCGCTGAGCGTGCGGCAACTCGGGTCATTTCTTCGACAGATTCCGCGTTTGGGCCGGAAACCCGTGCCGAATTGACCGTCGCCGGAATCGCCGGCTGATATTCGCCGTCAATATTCGGCGACAGCCGTACCTGATCGGGGACCGCGACGACCGGAGGTCGAACCTGTGGTTCTGTAGTTTGTTGGAATGATGGTTTTTGTGCGGCCGCATGACTTATACCGGATCCCATTTGATTCGGGCGCGCGAGCACACCTGTTTTACTGGCGGCTGCATCCTCCCAGCTATGCTGCACGCGTACCTCACCTTCATCGAGCGTACCGTCAACTCGGAGTTCGATGACAAACGATTTCGTTTCAAGCTTCTTTTTACCTGCGATCTCTTTGGCGCGCTCTGCGAGGATATGGTAAAGCCCTTGTTCCAGCCCCTTCCGCTTAATTCCCTGCCATCCCTTATCGTCCTGGCCGCTAAGGAAAATAATATACTCGCTGGGTATGATCGAAGTTCCCTGCGGCAAGGGCAGCAGCTCGCGCTGCATAACTTCCTCAACAGCCCGTGCGATCTTTACAATGAACTCTTCCGATGCGCTCCTCGGCTTAACCTGTGCGTCGCGTGCGGCTTGTTCCAAAACAAGCTCAGCGCTCTCGCCGTCGATCCACCGTCTGACTTTTTCTAATACGCTCAATCCCTAGCTCCTTATTCGATCAATTTTCCTGTATTTCGACATACTTTCCATAAAGCCAGCCGCGGGTCGCCGATTCGGTCCCGCGTCGTTCGCGTCCCTGTTCAACCACATCAACTTCATACCAATTATTGCGTGAATTTACAATCCGGATCCGCGAATTTTTTGTCACAAGGCCTATAGGGTCATTGCCCGTTGTCGGCTCGGGCCGCAGATAGATGTCGGTTGTGGCAACGGCCATTTGTGTGCCGAATGGCAATCCAATTGCGGGCAAACGAGTCGAATTTCGGAAAAATGAATGTGTGCCGAAAAGAATTCCTGCGAACACGGCAATGACGATGGTAAAACTGGCGAAGCTTCGAAAGAAGCGCTTTTTCTTTGGTTTCTGAGCCAATACTATCGCGCTGCGGTCGTGTTGGACCGGTTGAAACGGCGGCTGTGCTGACGGGATCGTATTCGGGAGGTTCGTGATGACCGCCGGCGCGGGAGGCTGGTATCCCCGCGTCTCGGCTGGTGAGGCGTTCGTGTACATCGCTGGTCTCGATCCAGTACCGATGGCACCAAGCTTTAGGTCACGAGAAGTACTAAAACTTGGCCGCTCGGGAACAATAGGCGTGTAACCCCGTGTGACATGCGGCTGTGGCGAGGTTTCGAGCCGGCAACCGACGTGAGTTATGACCTCATCACGGGAGATCATCTCGCGATAGCCGGCGAGATCCGACCAAAACGCATCGACGGTTTGGGGCCTCTGCTGGGGATCAGAACTCGTTGCCCTGTTCAGGACGCGTAAAAGCTCATCTGCCCACACCTCGCTGGCTGCAGTTCCGGCCAAAGCCGTTATAGGTTGATTCGCGTAAACCCTGGGCGGCTCGTAACAGATCATTGTGTACATCGACTTGGCAAGCGAGTATATATCGGCCGCGGCCGTGAGCGGATAGAGGGTCGGCGTATTAGCGGGACCGGCGAACATCGGGCTGTGCTCAGGCGGAGCGTAAACGTTGGTGCCGACCCGTGTGATAGGCGAATCCGCGTGACCCATTCGTGCGACGCCAAAATCAGCGATCTTGATCGTGATGCCGTCTTTTGTAAGCAAAAGATTTTGGGGCTTGATATCTCGATGGATAATGCCGTTGTCGTGAGCATGCCGAAGGCCCGCGCAAGTTTGCTCGACGTATTTCAACGACAATTCCGGAGTAAGGCGCCTTTGCCGGCACGCGGTGTTCAGGTCCCCGCCTGAAAGATACTCCAACACAATGTAATGAAAAACGGCTCCGCTCAGATCTCGTGCCGTGCCGTGTCCCATCCTGCTAATTATGTTCGGGTGCCGAACCTTATCGAGCGCAATCGCCTCGTTCTGAAAATTATCAACCAGAGTGCGCTCGAGATCAGAGTCGGGATGGTCTTGTAAAAAAACATTTAGCGCCTTGATCACCACAAGATTGTGAGGTGATTGCGGAGTGGCCAATACGTCGCGAGCAAGGTAAATTTCGGCATAACTTCCGCAGCCAAGGCGGCGAAGTATGTCGTATCTTTTATCAAGCCGGCAATTTTGAAGCGAAAGCTCTCTCATTCGTTGATGAAGCCCTTGTTCATTCCTGTTAGCTACCCAAACGTCAATACGTCATTATAAAGTTAAAGTTCGCAAAACACACCATTTGCCTATGGCCACATACTGCCGTAAAACAGGCAGAAGCGGTTAGTTTCTCTTTGATGGCGGATTTCGCTAGAATGACACCAAGTTTTGGTTTACCCTTCAACTAATGTACTAATGACCGAAGACGTTCATACAACAAAGAAGAACATTTCGCCCGATTGGCTGGTGCGCGGTGTTCTAACTAAGCTGGGAGATACGTTCGATAGGCTTACCGGTCGTGGTTGGAAACCGTCGAGCAGTCTTGCGACAAGCGAATTAATCGAAACGCTTAAACGTCTTTTGGATTCGGAGATTCGGGAATCAGACGACAAACGCAAGTATGTTCCGCACAATATTCGGCTAAGAATGCAGTGGGATAAATTCTCGACGGATTCTGATGAAGGCCTTAATGCGCTAGAGAACGAACTTCTTACGGCCGCGGTCGATCATATCAACGATCGCCGTTATTACACTTTCGCGCCGCTTTCGATCGAGGCGAAGCCGGACTATTTCACGACTGGCGTGAAGCTTTATGTGAGCTTTGATATTTTGTCTGACGACGAACGAGCGGCGGAGCTTAACGTGTCGCTTCCGGAGATTGATCGTCCGACCCCGTCGAACGTCGAGGCGGCGATCAAGGCGCCGACAGCCGGCTACACTGCAAGCTTTACCGAAAATAGGCGTCGTAAGGCTGTTCGTCTACAGTTCGCGCCCCGTGACCGCCGTTCGATCGGTCGTTCCGGAGAGAACGATATTTCAATCGATGATGCAAGTATTTCGAAGGTCCACGCTTCGATGGTGATGAACGGCGACGGACAGCTTTTGATCGCCGATACCGGCTCGACCAACGGAACTTTCATTAATGGGGAGCGTATTGCTTATGGTAAAGCGATGCTGATCACAACTGACGATAAACTGATGTTTGGGACGGTTGAAGTGATGCTGGAACCGGTGTCGTCGGAGGGAGATGAACCAGCCGTCCCGAACACCGTTTCGATCGGTGAATTTGAGTTTAGCGGCAAATTCGATCCGGAGCACAAGACAGGTGAGGTAGAACAATAATTTTCAGAATTCTGCATGCTATTCTTACTTCTTGCTAATGAATTTCCTTTTCGCAATTCAAATCGATTGGCAAAAGCTCCGGCCCGAACAGCTGTTTGGCGGACAAGTTCTTGAGCGCACGCCGGCCGGACTTTCGATCGTTTATATTATCGGTCTCGGTATTCTCGTCGGTTTTTTGATATTGACGTTTTGGGATAATTTTAGGCGGCCAAAATTTATTTTCGAGAGCGATTTGCCTCGCGAGGTCACTAAGAAACTAACGCAAACCCTTACGAACCGCAGTCTTCGAGTTTGGCAGATTGTGTTCATCGGCCTCGCCTTTGCCGTGTTTGGATTTCAGGTCTATTGGACCTATTACGCTGACGAATCGAACGAACAGTTTCAAGCACTTACGTACAAGGATTTAAGGAACCGCCGTACTACCGCGGCGAGCCTTCGAGGATGGATGCTAGACCGTTCTGGAAAGCTTGGCGGCGCTCTTGCATACTACAAACTCGACGCTGATGGTGATATCGGCCGTTCTTTTTCCCTTGAACGCGAGATGGCTCATATTCTCGGTACCGAACGTGGAACTCCGGGACTCGAACGAACTATTTACAAGAAACAGACCGAACCCATGCCGGAAGCTTGGGAAGTCCTTACGCGAATAAAGCGTACTGAAGATGAAAATAAGGACGTTCGGATCACGATCGACCGCGATCTTCAAGCCTTTATTGCCCGCCAGTTAGACGGGAAGAAGGGGGCGATTGTCGTACTTGATCCGCAAACGGGCGATGTCCTCGCGATGTTCTCTAATCCAACTTTTAGCTTGACGGAAGCTCAGAATCTAGAAGATTACCTAAAACTGGAAGGAAACAAACGAGACAAACCCTTGCTCAATCGTGCCACCCGCGAATTCTACGCACCGGGGTCAACATTCAAGACCTTTACTATGATCTCGGCTTTTCGAGCTGGTAAGCAAAACTCAGTTTTCCCTAGCTATCCCGGCGGCTTTATTCCGTCTCGCGGGTCACGGCCGATCGTCGACGCAACACAGACACTCGGACCGGATGGGTCCGTCGGCGGTGTTTGCGACGGAGGCTGTCAGGAAAAGGATATTACCTTCGCTTATAAGGTTTCGAGCAACCAATATTTTGCACAGCTTGCAATAGAGCTTGGCCGCGAACGGATGAGGGAAACTGCACACGCACTTGGGATCCTTGCCGTTGACACGCCGGAGGAAGCGCTTCTGCAGCGGTTCTTCCCGAATATTTGGAACGCAGGAAACGCGTCGATTGCGAACGCATTAGCGCCGCAGCAATCGACGATCGTTACCGGAAAAGATATTTCATTGTACGACCTGGGCCTGGAAGGAATGGGCCAAGGCTACGCCGGTCAAATGACACCGTTTCAAATGGCCCTTATAGCCGCGGCTCCGGCAAATATGGAAGGTAAGTTGATGAAACCACGCATCGAAATGGATCAGCCACCAGAAGCATATTCGCAGGTACTTACACCAAACCAGGCCGCTGAGGTGCGAGGCATAATGTCGACAGTGACTGAAGAGCCCGGCGGCACAGGGACGGTAATTTCAGCAAAACTTGCGGGGACAGGAATTCGAACGGGCGGAAAGACCGGAACCGCTGAAAAACAGGCTCCGCTTTACGACGAAAAGACCGGAAAATTAAAGACCGTGAAGAAAAAGAGGAAAAACGAAGCGGGCGATCTCGTGGAGTACGACGCACCCGTGATGTACGAACGAACGGATAGCTGGTTCATTACAATAGCGCCGATCGAAAAACCGAGGGTCGCTATCGCTGTCGTAGTTGAAGGAGGAGGATACGGAGCGAGAACGGCAGCTCCGATCGCGGCCAACGTGATCCTAAAGGCTCGTGAACTCGGATTGTTGGGGGACCAATATAAGCCACAGGGTCCTGTTATACCCTCAACCGCCAAGCCCGCACCTAAAAAGCGCCGCTGATTATCCGATGAAAAACCGCACTTCTTCACATTTTATTATTTTGGTGCTGATCGTCATTCTGACGTCTATCTCGCACTATTCGATCTACTACGGAGGTTTGATCCGAGGTTATGAGACATCGCCCGTAACGGCGGTGCGAAACATTTTGCTGCTTTCGGCACTTGCATGTCTGCCCATTTTCCTAAAACACGTTCTCAAGTACAAGGGTAATTGGACCGTCTTTACAACGGCTGTGCTTTTGTTTTCCGTCGGCCTGACTGTTCAATACCGCCTGTTCAGCGACCCTGAATACACGTCGCGCAGGGACAAGGCCGAAGCAAGACAGGCAAAGATCAAAACCCTCCAACTCCATCATATTCAAGAGAATTATTCAGCTGACAAGAAGCAGCTGATGGGGCTTCCGGCAACACCGCCTTCCCCTGTTGATCTGTCGTCAGAGAGCCCACGCCAGTCTCCCGAGACTCTATCCGATGTTTTGCTCTCCGGCAAGACCATCAATCCCATCCTCGGCCTTTTCGGACTGATCACGGCTTTTCTGCTGATCCGACGAAATGATGTCCTTGAAATACTGCAGAAAAGCGGATTTCTTATCGTTATATTGACCCTCGGGCCGCTTATTTTGGCCGCGATCACGTCGCGAGGTGGTAAGTCGATCGGAAATATGACGCCGTGGGAACCTGCAAAGATACCGTTCTTGATAGGCTTCGCAGCAATTCTAGCGATTCTATACAAAAATCTCGCCAAGACTTATTGGGGCGTGCCCCGTGCGAAGGATGTTTTGCCGCTCGTGTTTATGGCGATGCTGCCGTTCGTCCCGTTTTTTGTGTTGAAGGATTTTGGTCAGATGATGGTATTCAGTTCGGTTTACGCCACGCTCTTTCTAGTAGCAGTCCGAAGGTTTTCCCAACGATTCGTACTGGTTGGCAGCGTTTTGCTCGTTGTCGGAATACTTGTCGTCGGGGCGCTACCTAAAAAGACGCAGGAAAAGATCCCTTTGCTCCCTACTGTCGCTACGCCGGTGAAGGCGATCTTACCGGATAGGATCCAGCAGCGATTTCACCTTTGGCTGGACGGGTTCAATCCGCCGTCGCCTGACGTTTCCTGGTGGAAACCGGACTATGACGATTACTACGAGAAACTCGTCACAAACGATCCGAGCTTGCCGCAGTTGATCGAGCAAGACCCTGATCTGCAACGTACGATAAATATTGATGCTTGGTTTGATATTCTGGCTTTCCAGCCCGCGCAGGCGACGTTTGGATTAGCATCGGGCGGGACAACCGGCCGAGGATTGGGACTCGGCTACCCTGAACTTATCCCGGTCGCCGATTCTGATTACGTCTTCGCGGCCCTGGCTGAAGAACTTGGCATTTTCGGTGGCTTACTATTGACGCTTACCATTACAATATTCGTAAGTGCGGGCGTCCGTACGGCGTTGGACTCGCGCGACATGTTCAGTAAACTGTGTTCGGCTGGTCTTGCCGCATTCATTGGATTCCAGGCACTTGTGAATATTGGCGGCATCACCAGAGCGCTTCCGATGACTGGCATCACGCTCCCGTTCGTCAGTCACGGCGGATTTTCTTTGATAACAAGTTTTGTGATGCTGGGGATGCTTATGGCATTTTCGCATCGGAACGCGGAAGACCGAACCATAAATCAGGAAATTTTGTTACCGTAAACTAACGGACACGACCTATTCAGATGGAACAACCACTTCAACTGCGTTCTGCTTCAATTAGCGATAAAGGCCTAAGTGATAAACGGCCCCAAAACGAGGACTCTTTTTTGGATATGGTTTCCAAAGGGATATTCGCGGTCGCCGACGGCGTGGGCGGTGCGCAAGCAGGTGACGTTGCTTCACAAATGGCCGTAGAGGTCCTTGGCGAAGCGTTCATCAACCGACGCGATGGCTCCGATCCAGAGGACACATTGAGAACGGCCGTCGAACGGGCGAATTCGGCCATTCACCAAATGTCACTAGACCTTCCGCAGCTTTCAACAATGGCAACGACTCTAGTGGCGCTTCATATCGATAACAATATTGCGACGATTGGCCATGTCGGTGATTCGCGCCTATATCGGTTAAACGCTGCCGGTGTTCTATTTCGTGAGACTAGCGATCACTCGGTTGTCGAAGAGGAAGTGCGAGCAGGCCGACTGACGCCGGAGCAGGCGGAAAACCACCCGAGTAAGAATGTGATCAGCAGGGCCCTGGGTGCCGAGTCCACTGTAGATATCGATCTAAAAACGATAATGATAGAGCCGAACACAGTTTTCCTTCTGTGTTCGGATGGCATCACCCGTCACATTAGCGATCCGGAGATCGCCGAGCTATTGTCAAATACATCGGATCCCGCGGCGATCTGCCATAGCTTGAAAGAAACGTGTTTCCAGCGAGGAGCCGAAGACAACCTTACCGCTATAATTGTTCAGGCGGCCAAAGATGCCGAAGTTTATAGCCAACCGATAAAGTCTGAGTCCGAAGAGGTTACCGTCGCAACTGCCCGATCGCCATTTGTGTCGACAGCGGCCGCGTTCGACGTCGAAACAGCGGACGCTGAAGAATCGATCGCAACAGCTTACCCCGATCCGAGCGGAGCCCCTGCTCTCGCTGAACTAGTACCCGACGAAAATGTTCGTCTCCCAGCTAGATCTGACTCCGCTGTTCACGTAAATTCTGAGCCCATCCTATATTCGATGGAGGAGCCCGCTTCTAATGGTTTAGGGCGTTTCTTCACGTCATTGGGAATACTGTTTTTGGGCGGTGTTTTGGGAGCGGTCGGGTATTACTTTATTGCCCCCATGCTCGTGCCGCCACCGGCGCCGGAATCCACAGCTCAAATCGAAGTAATGTCGTCAGCACCTCCTCTGCCGGCTTTTGAAGAGGACAGACGCAGTGTTGACAAAGACCCTGCAAGCTTTCTCGCGGCAAATCAAGCTCAGCCCCAAGACGCCGAAGACTACTACCTGCGCGGCCGCGCCTATTTGTTGACCGGAAAATATTGGGACGCAAAACTGGCCTTCAAGGAATCTAGTGATCGCCTTGCGCAGGCGGACCCGCTTAACGCGAACGTCATAGCTACGGAAATTGCGATGGGTCTCGCGATCATTAATAACAGCCCAGCGCAACAGGCGTTCGAAAGGGATCTTGCGGTGCCTTCGGCAAAATCAGGATCGAATGCGAATGTAAGTGTAATGCCTCCTATCAATTAGATTCGCTAACTTGACGTTTTGCCTCAAATAAAAGTATCCCGCATGTAACCGCCAAATTTAAGCTCTCGACGCCATTTGCCATTGGTACTCGAATTATTTCGTCCATTATCCTGCTGTCATTTTTGCTAAGGCCGTGAGCCTCTGACCCAAAGACGAGCAGTCGGGCGCGTCGCCAGTCAACGTTCGAATACTCGTTTCCAGGTCCAATGTCTGCCGCTGAAAGCATTAGGCCATGCTCTTTGGCCCATCCACAAACATCTTCAAGGCTTGCGTCCGCCCATATAGGTATCCTGAATATTGAACCCATTGACGCCCGGATCGCCTTGGCCGAGAATACGTTTGCGGAATTCTTTGAAACAACAACACCAGCAACGCCCGCCGCTTCAGCTGTTCGCAAGATCGCACCAAGATTCGACGGATTGTTGATGCTTTGCAGGTAGACCACAATCGGCATCGCTCGGTCGCCATCATTAACGTTTTCCTCGATTTGGAGTCTAGAAAGGGCCGGACGGTCAGCAATAAAGGCAATGCCTTGCGGGTTTTCTGTATCGGCGATAGAACCGAATAGCCGATCTGAGACCGCAAAGGTCTCAATCCGCTCTCCGTCCAACTTACGTAATAGGGCCCGACCCGGATCGCTATCACGAAACTCGTCCGATACAAAACAACTCCTTAACACCAATCCAGACCGTAGGGCTTCTTCGGCAATGCGGACACCTTCGATAAATATTAGACCCAGTTCCTTCGAGTTCCGTACGTTTCTTGCAAACTTCAATGAATGGTTGTCGCGACTGGTTATGATCTTTATACCCATTTTTTCAAACTCATTATTAACATTTTCGATGACAATTTGGAAACAATGGCGCCGGGGTAATCATTTGCAAAACCCGTTAAAATCGTTAAACTTATCGGGTATGAAACCCGAATCCCGAATTCAGAATAAACTCGAGAACTTAAAGGAACGGTCACGAAACGCCGAACAGGGCGGTGGCGAAAAACGGCTCGAAAAACAGCGGTCGTCCGGCAAGTTGACAGCCCGCGAGCGACTGGACTTTTTCCTGGATGAAGGTAGTTTCGAGGAATTCGACAAATTTGTCATTCACAGATCGACGGACTTCGGTTTGGACGAACAAATATTTCCCGGCGACGGTGTCGTTACCGGCCACGGATTGGTCGATGGTCGGGAGGTTTTCGTATTCGCTCAAGACTTTACGGTATTCGGCGGATCCTTGTCCGAGACTCACGCCCAGAAGATATGCAAGATCATGGATCTTGCAATGAAAACGGGGGCACCAGTGATCGGGTTAAATGATTCCGGAGGCGCCCGTATACAAGAGGGTGTAGTTTCGCTCGGGGGTTACGCCGATATCTTTCTGAGAAACACGCTAGCGAGCGGCGTAATTCCTCAAATAAGCTGCATCCTGGGGCCGTGTGCGGGCGGCGCGGTCTATTCGCCCGCCATCACTGACTTCAATGTGATGGTGAAAGATACCTCGTATATGTTCATCACCGGGCCCGATGTGATCAAAACAGTAACGCATGAAGATGTGACGAAAGATGAACTTGGCGGCGCGATGACGCACAACGCCAAGTCAGGTGTCGCTCATTTTGCCGCGGATTCGGATGAGCACGCGTTAAGGCTAACGCGCGAGCTATTGTCTTTCATACCATCGAACAATTTGGAGGATCCGCCATTCCTTGCGACAGCCGATCCCGCACACCGAACAGATCCTGAACTAAATTCAGTGGTTCCCGTGTCCTCAAACCAGCCTTACGACATACGCGACATAATTCATTCGGTCGCAGACGACAGCTATTTTTTTGAAGTGCAGGAATTATACGCTCCGAATATTGTCATCGGGTTTGCCAGATTCGGCGGTCGGTCCGTCGGTATAGTCGCTAATCAGCCCGCGTTCCTTGCCGGGGTTCTCGATATCGACGCCTCGGTAAAGGCCGCCCGTTTCGTACGCTTTTGCGACTGTTTCAATATACCGCTTATCACTTTTGAGGACGTTCCGGGCTTTCTCCCGGGAATCAATCAGGAGCATTCCGGGATAATTAGACACGGCGCCAAATTGCTATATGCTTTCGCTGAAGCCACCGTGCCGAAGATTACTGTAATCACGCGAAAAGCTTATGGTGGCGCATATTGTGTTATGGCGTCAAAACATATTCGGACCGACATCAACTTTGCGTATCCAACGGCCGAAATTGCCGTTATGGGGGCCGAAGGCGCCGTGGGCGTCCTGTATCGTCGCGAGATAGCCGAACACGATGATGCGTATCGCAAACAAAAGATCGCGGAATTTGAGACAAAGTTTGCGAATCCGTATGTCGCCGCCGAGCGTGGATACATTGATGAGGTAATCGAGCCGTCGCAAACGCGGCCGAAACTGATCAGGGCACTTTCGCTGCTGCAAAATAAGCGCGATACGAACCCACCAAAAAAGCACGGCAATATTCCACTTTAAGGATTACATTAATTGTCGGGCCTCCGACACTTAATGTATTTGATTAGATCGGACGACTCGCCACTTCGTTCTTGTTTTCTTGCATTTAGCATACTGTGATGGTGGTAAAACATTAAGTTTCTATGCCTAATCGCTTTGAACAAAGACCTACCGTCGCCATCATCGATCTCGATAACCTAGCATTTAATTATCATTCGGTGAAGGCCTTCCTAAAGCCGGGTCTACGTATCATGGCCGTTGTGAAAGCGGATGCCTATGGTCACGGAGCAGTAGAATGTGCAGGGCGTTTGGAAGCGGAAGGGGTCGATTGGTTTGCTGTTGCACTTCCTGAAGAAGGAGCTGAACTGCGTGCTGCGGGCATTCGGAAACCGATCTTGTGTCTCGGTGGATTTTGGCCCGGTCAGGAAGATTTGTTGATCGAGAATGAACTGGTACCAGCGATTTTTAGCATTGATATGGCAAGGTCTTTGAACGAAGCGGCAAAATCCCACGAATCGATCTTACCGATTCACGTTAAGGTTGATACAGGCATGGGCCGCCTTGGATTAGGTTTGAAAGATGTAGAGTCGTTTGTCGCTTCCCTTTTGCCTTTGAAGAACCTCAGGGTCGAAGGACTGATGACTCACTTTGCCGCAGCTGACGATCCGTTGGAGAACGATTTCACCAATTCCCAGATTAAAAAGCTCGCGGCGACTGTCGAAGTATTGCAGCGTTTTGGAATAGATCCAGAGATCATCGATATGGCGAACTCGCCCGCCGCAATAGTACATCCGGGTTCGGTCGGCAATATGGTGCGACTTGGCGGTATTCTGTATGGGCTCGGCGAAGACATTTTGCCGCGAGAGAGCCGGAAACCTGATCTCCGGCCCGTTATGTCACTGCGTTCTAAGATCTCCCATCTGAAACACGTCTCGGCCGGCGAAAGCCTTGGGTACGGAAGGACATTCGTAACGGCTCGGAAATCTCTTATCGCGACCGTCCCCATTGGGTATCACGACGGTTATCCGCGTTCACTTTCAAATTCGGCGAGGGTCATAATAAACGGTGTTTATGCGCCGGTCGTTGGCCGGATATCGATGGACTGGACCATCGTGGACGTTACTGACGTTCCACAGACGGCGATGTTTGATGACGTTACGATTCTCGGATCCGCAGGCGATCTCACGGTTACGGCCGCGGAGCTTGCCGGAACTATCGGAACGATTTCCTATGAGATAACGTGCGGGATTCACAGTCGTGTCGCTCGGAATTTTGTCGGCGACAATTCGTGGACTCCAAGTTAGAATATTCTCTTGTGAGCAAGTTTCAGGCGATCAGAAAATTTCCTTGGAAACGTTTCTTAAAAAGGTTGTACGAAAAGACCTTTGAAACCGAACTGTTCGATCGATCGGCACAAATCGCTTTTTATTTTTCTTTCTCACTATTTC
>JBAUGL010000052.1:0-10377 GCA_049679665.1 Pyrinomonadaceae bacterium
AAAATACACCCGACTGATGTGGGGGTGTCCCTGTGCTAAAATATGCGAACATGATTGCCAAACATACGATCGACTTTCTCAAAAAGCTTAATAAAAACAACAACCGAGACTGGTTCAAAGCCAAAAAGCCTGAATTCCAGAAATCGAATGATAACGTGATCGCTTTCACGGGAGATTTGATCGCAAAAATTGCGAAATTCGACCCCGAAGTTGCGGGACTTGATCCGAAAACGTGTGTCTTTAGAATCTATCGTGACGTTAGATTTTCAAAGGACAAAAGTCCGTACAAAACTAACCTTGGGGCTTACATAAGTCCCGGCGGCCGGAAATCGATGGCGCCCGGGTATTATATGCATATTCAACCGGGCCGAAGCTTTATCGCAGCGGGTAAATATATGCCGGACTCGGCCGAACTTCTCAAGATCCGCAATGCTATCGCGACGCGTACAAAAGACTTCAAAAAGCTAGTAGACGGAAAGAAATTCAAAGATCGATTTGGCGAATTGTACGGTGATCGACTTCGGACCGCTCCCAAAGGATTTTCACCGGACCACGAAGCGATCGAATATCTCAAACTTAAGGGATTCATGGCGTATCTCGAGTTTCCGGACGACGAATCCCTGATAAGCGCGGAATTTTCAAAGGTGTTGGCAGCTACTGCCCGTGCCGCGTATCCACTTGTCGCGTTTCTGCGGACTGCGCTGCGAAATCAATGACATCTGCTGTGTGACTGTTTTAGCAGATCTAGCACACTTCCGTCCAATTGTACGGTGTCCGTAAGTACCATCATATGCGACATTCGAGGCATCGGGCCGGTTAGTTTAGATTTGGAGACAACGTCGTCAAACGCGCGGTCGCCGAGATCAAATCCGATCCGAATCTCTTTGGGCTTAATATTTATCGCACCGAATTCCCGATTCTCGAGCACCGAGACGTAGGTCTTCTTGGGGAGGACTGTAGAACCCGGAAAATTCTTTGTGATAAACTCGATCAGTGTTTCGTAGAGCTTCTTCATAGCGCCGGCTTTTGCGAACTGATTTTCCAGCAATGTATCGGTGCTGGCATAAACCGGCCGCCCTCCGTTTGCGTGAATACCTGCGAGCAGCGATGCCTGCATATGTCCAAATCTATGTTCAGCTTTCAACCACGCGATAACTTCGTTGCGTTTCTTGCTATCGAATCCGTCGATCGTTGTCATCCATCCTTTAAGGTCATTCCCGGTTGATTCGAGCAGGCCGTCCATAAATTCCTTCTCAAATTCGCCCGATGTTTTTTGTGCCATGATCATCTCCAAACGTGTGACATATAAATACAGTAATAATCATAAACCGAACCAATGATCGGGTATTGGAAAATATTTACCTACCCGACCGGCACGTAATTGAGGTATTTGTCACTTTTGTGCCGGAGATAGGCCGCGGGCGTGAATCCCGAAAACACGCGAAAGTCGTTGATGAAGTGAGCCTGGTCGTAAAATCCGCAATCGTGTGCGACGGCGGCCCACTCTATATCGCCACCCGCCTCGATCTGCTCTACGGCTTTTTGGAAACGCATTATCTTGAGATACGCCTTTGGCGTGATTCCGACCTGCCGGCGAAACATCTCGATAAAGTGCCGTTTGGAATAGCCGATCTTATCTGAAATTTGGGCGATGCCGGTCCGGTCCGGTCGCCGCACGATCTCGCCGATGGCGTATTCGACACAAGGCTCTTCGACCAATTTTGACCGAAACATATCAAGGAGAAATTCTTCGGCAATAGAAAACCGTGTGTCGACATCCGTTGTTGACAGCAGTCGCTCTCTCAAAAATGTAAGTTCCGTACCCCATACAAGGTCAGCATCGACCACAGAATCGGTGATCTCATTCATCGGAAATGGGAAGAAAGCCCGGGCCTTTCCTTTCTTGAACGAAATTACCATCATCTCGGAATTCGTACCCGATGGAATTGTGATCGGCTCGGTGCGAACGCCAGACGTCCAAATGTGATGGCAAGCCTGTATCTCTTTTAAAGAGTCGTTATCGTAAATGAATTGTGGGGTGTCGTGAAAATCGATCAATATTTCGGTGTCACCGTTTGGAAGGAACCGGTCGACGGCGTGTGCGTGCTGCACCCCATCAAAGTAAATCAACGCCTCGATGAAATGATTCAATGGAAAAGCGGGAATTTTGGTGCGAAAAATCATTCGGTTTACGGCTTGATATTTTATGGCAAATCCAGCGTCGGCACAACAACTAAGTTTTTGCGGGGAAATGACAAACCGGCGAAGATTGTGAGATTATGTTACGGTTGTACAACCAATAAACAATCCGGGAGCAATATTAAACTTTGATTCATAGACATTTTAGGATCACGTTTGTGATTCTGATCCTAAGCTTTGCCGCAAACGGGATTTCACAAGAAACTCAATCGTCGAATAAGGATTCCAACACAACTGGGCGCTCCATTCCGATGATTTCACCCAAATCAGATCTCCAAACCTCGACGTCGAATGAAGCGTCGCCTGCAGTGGTTACAAGTGAGCGAAATGGGGCACAGAGTATTGAAACGCAAGTGCCGCCGGCAGAACCAGAAAAGTTTGTTCCGATCAACCTCGATCTGCTAGAAAAGGAATCGCGAGACGATGCCAAAAAAGAGGTTCGGCGCGCGAAGAAGCGCGGCCGATGGGTGATTCCCGACCGGTCGACCGAATTCGGCATCGAGATCGGGGTTGCCGGGGACATTGCCACTTGGATGAGTGGCGACAAGTATTACGATATCAAAAATCGCGGCCACTTTTTAGGTTCGGTGCGCTGGGGTAAGGTCATGGGGACGAAGGCCTTTGTGACGTACAGCTGGGCGGTCGAGTTCATGCCGATAAATATCGCGATCGGCAACGAGGTGGATAATAAGAAATGGGTTGTCGGCGCTCCGGCTAGCGAACCACCGAGGGTCCGGGAGGCGACTTATGGCTTCGGAATCAACCCTGCGAGTTTTCGATTTACTTTTTTCCCGAAACTTCGTTTACGGCCGCAGGTTGGGACCGGGTTCGGGATCGTTCGGCATTTTAAGCGTGTCCCGACGGCTGAGGGGACGAAGACCAACTTTCAGTGGGATTTTCAGATCGGCGGGCAGTTTATGCTGAAGGAAGACCGAGCGCTAAATTTCGGATACAAATACTACCATTTTTCTAACGTTTACCTGTTCAATTTCAACCCGGGGTATAACGTGAATATGTTTTTCGTAGGATATTCTATCTTTAAGCCGCGGAAATGATCAGCTGCTGGTGTCGGAAACGAATTTGACGTCGCCGTGCGTTTTTTTCATCATATCAACGAGAGCGGCGCCAAGTTTTTCGAGGATCGACCTCATTTTCTCGTCGGTCATCTCATCAGAATCACCGGCGAATTTTTCGCCGGCGAACGTCACGGCAATCTCGGATGGAAGCACGTTTATCCCTAGTATCGAAAGGACGCCGCGCAAATGGCCCAGGCATCTAATGCCGCCAAAGCTTCCCGGTGAGGCAGTGATCATTGCCGCACATTTCCCCTTGAAAACCTCTCCCATACCGTATTTTTCGCTTTTTCGTGACGCCCAATCAATTGCATTTTTCAGACCGCCGGGAATCGATCCGTTATATTCAGGCGAGGCGATGAGAAGCCCATCATGGGCTTTTAATAGATCCTGAAACTTCATCGCGTTCGCATCGAATCCGTTCTTCTCCTGGTCATCGGCATTATAAATAGGCATCGGGAGGTCGCGGAGGTCAATAATAGTCACTTCCGCGCCAGCCCTCTTAGCGCCTTCGATCGCGATTTTAAGGACCCGTTTATTATATGAACCTTCTCGCAGGCTTCCAGTTAGAGCCAATATTTTAATCATAAACTAGTGGTTTTCGAACGCTGTTATCTTTTCAACTCGACGCAAATGGCGGCCACCGTCAAATTCAGTGGATATGAACGATCTAACGATCTTTACAAGTTCTTCACCCGGTATATATCGTGCCGCGAGCGACAGGACGTTTGCGTCGTTGTGCTCACGCGCGAGTCGGGCAATTTCTTCATTCCAAGCTACCGCTGCGCGCACCCCAAGCACTTTGTTAGCCGCTATCGCCATGCCGGTTCCCGAGCCGCAAACAAGCAGTCCCTGATCGAAGTTTCCGCTCGATACCGCTTCCGCAACCTTTATCGCGTAATCGGGATAATCGACGGATTCACATGAATCGGTGCCGAAATCTGTGTATTCCACCCCGAGATCGTCGAGCGTCGCCTTCAGCTTTTCCTTTTCTTCATAGCCGGCATGGTCGGCCGCAAGTGCTATCTTCTTCATGTGCTTAGGATTTTAGCGTTTTCTGGGCCGAGAGGAAAGCCGCGATCATTATTACAACGCTTTTGACCCGCGCGTTCATCTTATTTGTTCTAAATATCTAAACGTCCTACAATTGTCGGGGCGCGACGTGACATTGGAAGATGAAGATTCGATTGATCCAGTATATAAGTTTCCTGATGGTCGTAGCGGCATGTGCTGTCCCGAGCCTCGCTCAGGATTATCTTCCCGAGCTCGTCCGACGAATTAAGCCTTCGGCGGTTGCAATTGAAACGTTTGATCACAGGGGAAACACGTTATCGCGCGGAAGCGGCTTTTTTATAGCGTCAGATCGGATAATCACTAATAAACACGTAATCGAAAAGGCGAGCCGTGTCGAAGTTCATCTGTTCGACGGAAAGAAATTTCCGGTTCGAGGTGTACTTGCGATAGACGGCGAGGGCGATCTGGCCTTATTGCATGTGGATGTTCCGAGGCCGCTCGCGATCCCTCTGCCGTTCGTAAGGTCGGTACCGGAAGAAGGTGAATCGATCGTCGTTATCGGAAACCCGTACGGACTTGAGGGCAGTGTTTCAAACGGGATAGTCTCCGCCGTACGCGAGATCTCGGGTTACGGACGAATCATTCAGATAACTGCCCCCATTTCCCCCGGGTCATCCGGTTCTCCGGTCGTCAATATGCTTGGACAGGTGATCGGGGTTGCGACCTTGCAGGCTGCCGAAGGTCAGAGCCTGAACTTTGCGGTTCCGGCGGAACGGATATCCAGGCTTCGGATCGGGGAAATTCAGACCTTCGCATCTCTCACGGTGGAATCGCAAAAGAACAAGCGGTCCGTGGCAGAACGGCATTACTCTCAGGGACTTGCCTGGCTTTCACGCGACGATTTTGCTCGTGCATTGCCTTACTTCGAGAAAGCGTTCGAGGCGACGCCAAACTACGCCGAGGCGTGGTATCAGGCTGGGTTCTGCTACGGAGTGCTTGGCAGGCATGGCGATGCCCTTCGGGCATCGAAACAAGCCGCTAAATTAAGTCCTGAATGGGCGGAGACGTATGTGAATATTGGAGCGTCGAATTTTGCGCTCGGTCAATTCAAGGATGCCGTAGATGCATATCGACGTGCGACAAGGTTGGACCCCGATAATGCCGAGATCCAGTATTCGCTGGGCCTCAGCTTCGATGCGATCGATCGGACGGACGAAGAGATCGTTGCTTATAAAAGGGCGTTAGCAATAAAGCCCGGACATCCAAATGCTCTGGAAAAGCTTGGTATCGCGTATTTTAAGCAAAGACGATATGCGAGTTCGATTGAAACGTTCGAGCAGCTGAAATCATATAAGCCTGATGAGAAAACCTTTAATCATTTGGGCGAGAGTTATTTTGAACTCGGAAAAACAGAAGACAGCCTCGAAGCGTTCGGAAACGCGGTCGCCTACAATCCAGATTTTGACAAGGCCCGGTTCAATCTTGGTCGAGCGTACCTCAAACTCGGCAACCGTGACATGGCACAGGTTCAATACGAGATACTAAAGAACGGACGGTCGGATTGGGCGGACAGGCTATTTGCGTTGCTGGACCAATAACAGTTCAACATTTGCCACGATTAATTAGCGCTGCGACGAAACCGGCCCCGAATCCGTTGTCTATATTCACAACTGTCACATTCGAAGAGCACGAGTTAAGCATCCCGAGTAGGGCCGCGATCCCACCGAACGACGCCCCGTAACCGATGCTCGTCGGAATCGCTATCACAGGCACTTTGACAAGCCCCCCGACGACTGACGGTAGCGCTCCTTCCATTCCGGCTGCAACTATAACGACACGTGCATTCTGCAACGATTCGCGTTCGGCCAGGATCCGGTGAATGCCAGCCACGCCAGCGTCCCAGACCCGCGAAACCTTGTTTCCCATTATTTCGGCCGTTAACGCGGCCTCCTCGGCGACCGGAATATCGCTCGTTCCAGCGGTTACTACAGCGATCTCGCCCATACCCTTTTCGGTACGGTCGCCGAAAACCCGCACCACTCGCGCCGCTTCATGCCACTCGGCCTCGGTACAAATATTTCTAATACTGCCGTAGGCTTCTGGTGTGGTGCGGGTTACAAGTACGTTCGGCGATCGTGCCAACAGTTTTTCGAAGATCGCCGTGATCTGATCGACCGTCTTGCCTTCGCCAAATATAACCTCTGGAAAGCCCTGGCGCTCCACTCGGGCATGGTCTACGCGGGCAAATCCAATATCTTCAAAGGATAGGTTCCTGATCTTGGCTGTTGCCTGTTCGATAGGAAGCCTGCCTTCTGCGTGGGCGACGAGGATCTCTTCCATGTCATCGACTTTCATTATTGAAAATTTACATCAAACCGTCCGAAAAAGAAAAACCTAATTCAGCGGAAAAATTATTGTGACAAGCGCATTCATCGACGCGATTGCTTTATAAAAGTTCGGACAAGGGTTAGAATCTTTGAAATCCTATATGGAAATTACAGTCGGGATCACAGGAGCATCCGGTACCATCTACGCCCGAAAAACGCTTCAGCTGTTGGCCAAGAGCGGCGTTGTGGATCGCGTCAACCTGATAATGTCGGAAACTGCGGGAGTCGTAGCCCAAGTAGAGACGGGTACAAATCTTCGTGCGCCCACAGCCGTATTAATAAACGAATGGATCGGACTCGAGAAAGAATCTAAGTTGGTCCGACTGTGGAGCCTCGATAATTTCGCAGCGAAGCCGTCGTCGGGTTCGAACAAGCAGGCAGGGATGATAGTCGTTCCGTGTTCGATGGGAACACTTGGGGCGATCGCGTCCGGGGCTGGAACAAACCTGATCCATAGGGCGGCCGATGTTTGCCTTAAGGAAGGACGAAAATTAGTTCTCGTGCCGAGGGAGACGCCGTATAACGCCATTCATCTCGAGAATATGTTGCGGCTGACGCGTGCCGGGGCGAGAATATTGCCGGCTAGTCCCGGGTTTTATCACAGGCCAAAGACGATCGAGGAACTCGTCGATCACCTCTGTTTCCGTATACTTGACCAATTTGACATCCCGCACTCGAATAAAACGCAATGGACCGGCGAGGAAGTAAGCGAATGATGAATTCGGTCGAAAGATTTTCAAACCGGGTCGCAAATTATCGAAAGTATCGGCCTGGTTATCCGCCTGAGCTACTTGAAACCTTTCGCACCCATATGGGTTTAACTTCTGACGCCATGATCGCCGACATCGGGTCCGGTACCGGGATCTCCGCACGGCCGTTTCTGGAGAATGGAAATACGGTTTACGGCGTTGAGCCGAATTCGGCGATGCGGACCGCAGCGGAGGAAGACCTATCGCGATTTGCAAATTTCCATAGTGTCGATGGGTCCTCAGATCACACGCAATTGCCTGACGACTCGGTGGATTTTGTGATCGCTGCCCAAGCATTTCATTGGTTTGATCCGACGACATCTCGAAAAGAATTTACGCGAATTGTGAAGCCGCGCGGCTATTTGGCGCTGATATGGAACGAACGGCTGCTCGCGGCAACGAAGTTCCTGTCGGAATACGAAGAGCTATTACTGGAGTTCTCAAATGATTACTCAAAAGTGCGTCACGACAAGGTGGAGGACCTTGTCTTAAAAATTTTCTTTGGCGGAGAATTTGAGCAGCGTTCGCTCAGAAACATTCAAGTTTTTGATTTCGAAGGGTTAAAGGGAAGGATGCTGTCGGCGTCGTATATGCCGAGTGAAACGGAAAGTTCTTTTCCGCCTATGTTAACTGCTCTTCGTTTGCTATTTGATAAATTCGCGATCGACGATAATATAGAAGTTTTATACGAAACCAAGGTTTACTGGTCTGAAGTGTGATTTATGAAAGTAACGGCCGAAAAAGCCATCTCTACGAGAACAATTTCCGTCGCTCATTCGCCTGATTCGGATGACGCATTTATGTTTTATGGTCTCGCAACGAATAAGTTAGAGACCGAGGGCCTGAAATTCGACCACACTCTTAAGGACATTCAATCTCTAAATGAAGATGCCAAAAACGGCGTTTTTGACGTAACAGCGGTCAGTTTTCATGCGTATGCGTATATCAGCGACAAATATGCGCTTTTGCCGCATGGCGCTAGCATTGGCGACAAATACGGACCGATCGTCGTGGCCCGAGAGCCTCGGAATCCGGAAGAGATCTCGAATATGACGATAGCAATTCCGGGCGAATTGACCAGTGCGTACCTGGCGCTGCGTATTTATAATTCAAAATTTGAATACAAAGTCGTGCCGTTTGATAAGATCATCGATGCCGTTCAGGCCGGTGATGTTGATGCGGGCCTATTAATACACGAAGGCCAGCTTTTCTATAAGCAGGTAGGCCTCGACAAGGTGCTTGATCTGGGAGAATGGTGGCACGAATACACGGGCCTGCCGTTGCCTATGGGTGGCAATGCGATCCGTCGCGATCTTGGGCGCGACCTCATGCATCAAGTGTCTAAATGCCTTCACCGGAGCATTCAATACTCAATGGAGAACCGCGAGGACGCACTTGCTTACGCCATGCAATTCGCACGTGATATGCCGCCCGAATTGGCAGATCGGTTCGTAGCAATGTGGGTCAACGACTTGACGCTCGATTACGGCGCACGCGGGAGAATGGGAGTCCGACGACTTCTGGACGAAGGTTTCGACGCCGGTATTATCCCGCATCGCGTCGAACTGGATTTTGTCGATTAGCGGATTTGGCTAGGGGGCGTCTTCGAAGCATTTCTGCCCCGCGCGACCTGTCATTCCTTTGTAAACGTTTATACCTCGCGATGCATCTATTGCTTTGTCGACTTTAACACTGATCAAACGATGAAAAAATTTATCTATATCGCGATTTTTGCTGGTGTTGCGTTTATATCACCTTTATTCGGCCAGAAGGCGTCGAATGTGACCTCGATTTCGGGAAATACTGACGCAGCCCGAATTATCAGCACTGTCACCGCGAACGAGCGCAAACTGCGCGAAGCGTTCTCCGGTTATGTATTTAATCGAAGTGCAACGATCCACACGATCGGAATGGGTGGCCAGATCACTGGCACCTACCGGCGGGATTCGTTCATGTCGATCGGCGAAGATGGTCGACGGTTTGAGAAGATCCTATTTTTTCCGATGGCCACGACGCCCCCGGGCTTCGTTACTCCGGAAGATCTGGAGGACCTCGGCGGAGTGAACCCGTTTGCATTGGAGCCGGCCTTTGTAGATCAATACAACATCAGCCTGATCGGAAAAGAACGGATCGACGATCTTGATCTGTATGTTTTTGACGTTACGCCGAAAGTCATTCCAGATCCGAAACGTTCAAAACTCCGCCTTTTCACGGGACGAATATGGGTTGATGACAAGGATCTGATGATCGTAAAGTCAAAAGGGAAGGCAGTCCCTGAGACAAAGGTCAACAAATTTCCGATCGTCGAAACGTGGCGCGAAAACGTTGAGGGTAAATATTGGTTCCCTTCATATGCGGCGGCGGATGATGAGCTCATATTTGATAACGGCAGTTCTCTCCGTCTCAAGATGAAGGTAACATTTACGGACTACTCGCCCGGCAAAACGGATGTGAAGGTGATCGACGAGCAGATCGAAGAAACATCGCCGACTCCAAAACCGGCCCAGAGCCCGACGCCGGTCAAGCCCGAATAAATCCAGTTTGCGGACAATCTCGCTGTTAACTAGCTAGTTCTTTTGCAATTGCTGACCTAACCGAACTAAGCAGCGGCATCAGATCTGTATCCGGCGATAGGCCTCTAGTTTCGATCGGGGAAAGAATGGTCATTTCGATGACCCCCGGGAATGCGACTCCGGTTTTCTTTCCCATCATCCAATCGGTATTTTTAATTGCTATCGGCGCAATCGGGGCACCTATCTGAAGCGCGAGGTGAAAGGCACCCTTCTTGAACGGGAGAAGCTCTCCGGGCATCGCCCGCGTTCCTTCGACAAAAACCCCGAACGAATACCCATTTTCCATTACTTCGCGGGCCTTCTCCATCGACAGTCGAGCCTTTTCCGCGTTCGATCGGTCGATGGCAATTATATTTACAAAACTCATACCCTGCCCCAATAC
>JBAUGL010000053.1:0-37513 GCA_049679665.1 Pyrinomonadaceae bacterium
ATCTTCCCCTTTGACGCTTCGAAATATTCTTCACCCGTGTAGAAATCACTCGGGATTGTCTGGGCCTTTCTTATGTCGGCATCAATTTCAAAGGTTCTCATTTTGATCTCGATAGAGAAGATATGCGGGGTTCTCTTCGCTGCGTCGGAAACCCCGGCAAATCAAGCCTTCTGCAAATGCCGATTCGAATTCCGAACGGACTTGCAACTGGACTCTCACCGCATTTTCAAGGTCATTTTTTACGAGCGTACTCCAATCGTTTGGAATAACGATCTCGCGGTCGGCCTTGCTCATGACGAATAACTCGTTCGACGCAAGCGCTCGTACTTTTGCGCCTTCCAGCGGCCATTCCGCGAAAAGCCTGTCGCTTGCAAGCCCGATCTTTTTGTCCGAAGTAGAGGCGGTTGAATAGTCCGTTCCGTAAAAATTGTTTTGATATTCCCGAACGACTGCACCAAGCTTTTCGAGGTTGAAACTGGCGTTTCTTGCCTTCACGGGTTCGAACGTCCACTTTATGTACTTCACGCCGTCAGCAAGCGCTCGATCACGCTGGGCCCATTTTAGCTTTGCCCCAATACCTTTGCCTTGATCGCCGCTTCGAACGGCGGTCATATGTGAATAGTAAGCTCGTTCGTTTCGCAAATATGCCGGAACGCTCAGAACAAATCCGACAAGTTCGCCTGCCGAAAAAGCCCCGAGTGTCCACCCACCGGCACTTCGAGTTACGATAAAATGTCGAACCGGAGATATCTCGAGCTCGGGCAGCGCAAATACGTCCCGTTGGAGCTGTACGCAGCCGGCGAGTTCGTCAACCGTCTTACATTCCCGAATTTCAAGGTCCATATACATTCTTCAGGCCATCCTCAAACTTTCGCAATTTGCTCGAATACTGTCAAACGAGGTTCGAACTACCACTCGCGGCATCACGATTCGACATGGCGAAGCCTGAGTCGGTAGAATAAAACTAAGTGAGCTTTCCTGATCTTTTATGCAAAACTTGGCGATCCATGAAACGCGCCCGGACGAAAATTTGGTCTTGCTTTCAAAGGACATAGATGCTTTTGAATGCTATGCAAATACCCACGCTGCCCGCATCGCAGCGGTATCCGACGCGATAGCGAAGTCGTTCCATCTTTCGTCCCATGACCGCCAGATCTTAAGGGAAGCGGCCTTGATCCACGACGTTGGCGAGATGGTAATGGATCGCAGTTATATTTCTGCCGGTCGAGACCTGACTGTTTACGAACGCGAAGATCTCCATCGTCATCCGGTTATCGGCGAGCAGGAGGCTGCAAAACTTGGCGTTTCCCGCGGAACGCAGCTCCTCGTACGTTGGCACCATGAATGGTGGGACGGCAGCGGGTATCCCGATGCGATTTCCGGTGATCGAATTCCCTTAGCCGCGAGAATATTGCGCGCTGCGGATACCTATTGTGCGCTCACAGATTCCCGACCACACCGAAAAGCATTTTCGGCCCAGCACGCTCGAAAGTACTTGGCCGAATGGGCTGGAATCGAATTGGATCCGAAAGTCGTGCGGGCCCTTTTACGGCTCGAAGATCTTCCGGAATTGAATTCATTCACTGAAGACTCGGGCCCTGAGGCCGCACAATTGTAATGACAGATCAGACAAAATTATCTCCAAATAGTTGGTTAGCGTTTGAACTTAACGTCCTTCGGCGGCTCGAGTTCAAATCAGTCGCATTCCCGCTTACGCCGACCTCGGCTCTTGGCAGGAATTTAAAGTGGTGGGGAGTGCGCGTATTGGCAAACGATCCATACCGGGCGAATTGGGCCGATGCCCTTTCGTCGATATTTAACAATAGCAACGAATTGTCGCCCGATGAGGTTAGCGCGGTGCTGGCAGATGCCTACGTCCCTCGCTATCGCCTTCAGAATCCCAGCCTGACGAATTGGTTCAACGAAAGCGATTCGTGGTGGTTTGACAATGTTCGGCAAAATATCGACTCACTCGAAACCCCGATCTCTCGGGTGATCGCGGCGAGTATATCGATGGCCGCTGGAAACTGTGTTATGTCTTTTACGGATGATACTCTTGAATTGCGGCAGCCGCTCTCTGATGTTTTTCGACGTATCGCAGCGGCCCTCCCAGACCCGATCGACAATGGCCAAGACAACGTTTGCGAGAATAGATCTGCTGACGAATTCATCGCGCAATCTGACGCGGACCTGTTGTTTCTGAGACTGCCGCCGGCACATCGGCAAAGCACACGGTTTTTACAGGGCCGCGGAACCTGGCGGGAAGAATGGATACGCGGCGAATCTGGATTTTGGTCGGATTTCGATTCGTCGCAATTGGGAAGGCTGGGGTCTCCGACCGAATCGAAATCGCAATACCTCAATTTGTTGGAACAAACGCTAAATGGCGGATCTGGATTCCCAAAGTGGGCAGTGGCGCACGTTGAGGATGGATTCGTGTCAACACAGGACATCGTCGACACGATCAGCCGGCTTCGTAAAGTAGAAACGGTGTATACAAAGGACTTTTCCGAGCTTACAGGAACGAAAGCGATTGTTATTACGGCCTGATTTCCGTATGCAACCGACCCGTTTGTCGAACAAACTAAATTATTCCTGCAGTTTTCGGCTTGCAGCTAGATCTCCGATTCGAGTGAGCCGTGTGATCGACGCTTCCACGAGTTGGCTAGGCGGCGAAACGCAAGCGAAAATCCGGTCCAAACAAGGAACGCACCACCCACACACGCTACAAAACCGATGAATTGTCCGATTAGGCCGCCCGTCTCGCCCGTATGCGTAAAACGGAACCAACTTCGCAGCTGCCGCGCCGCATTCTGTTCGCCGTACGGCTCCCATTTCGTAACCACCGAAGTTGTAGTGTCAACGGTCAGTGACGAACGCCCAAACAAGTTCCAATATATGCCTTCGTCGATCGTAAATACTGCCAAGTTGTCTTCGAGTGGCAGCCGAAGAGAAATTGACCTCCAATTCGGAGCTTGCATCTCCGCGACAGCCCAAACCGAGTCAATCTTCTGCGGGTATTCAAACTCCCTTTCTGTCTGCGGCGGTGGATTGTTCGACGAGGACGTCGCGGCTGCCGGCACTTCGTTGCCTGTTAGCGTGAACAGCAAATTGCTCGCCCATTGGTATGAAATGACCGTCGCCGTCATCGTGAAAATGATCAGGAAAAGCGATGACCAGAAGCCGATCGTATTGTGCCAGTTAAAGTTACGCCCCTTGCCGCGCAGACCGCGGCGAAACCAGATCACGGGTTTTATCGTGCCCCATTTGAAGTTTCGCGGCATCCATATGTAAATCCCCGAAATCGCGAGCAACAGGAAAAGCAGATTGCTCGCACCGGTTATCGCCTTGCCAATTGGCCGCTCGGGGCCCGAAAGCGCGACATATCTGTGCCAGCTTCGCAGCTCTGACATTACCCCGCGGACAGTCGCTTTGCCTTCGCCGGTTATCTCGCCGGTGAACGGATCAACAAAAAACTGTCCCTCACGGCCAAGATTGAAGAGCCACGCCGCGTTCGGAACACGTGTGATCGACATTGCCGACGGTTTTGCGTCAGGCCGCTGGCGCCGAACGTGTTCGATGATCTCCTGCGGCGTAAGTCGCACTCCATCACCGCTACCGGCGATATATCTTACGTCACGTTCGGAGAACTCGATTATGTCGCGCTCAAATGCGAGTAACGCTCCCGTCACCGACATAATCAAGATCACAACCCCTGCCGTCGCACCGCATACCAGATGCGTCCAGAAAATGATCTTTCGAAATCTCTTCATACCTGTCAAATCATTGCCTAGACATCGGCCCATCGTCTAAGCAAATTGTGATAAACCCCTGTTAACTGCACGACCGTAGGCGACTCAGGCAGTTCGGTCGATATTCTCTGAATCGCCAGATCCAGATCGAACAAAAGCGTCCGCTGGCCATCATCACGAACCATGCTCTGTATCCAAAAAAAGGATGCCAGCCGCTCGCCTTTTGTTACCGGTGTTACTCGATGCAAACTGCCCGCCGGATAAAGGATCAGGCTGCCCGCAGCCAATTTTACTTGCTGAATTCCGTAATTGTCCTCGACAATTAGCTCGCCGCCTTCGTATTCATCCGGCTCCGAAAAGAATAAGGTCGCTGAAAGATCCGTACGTACGCGGTTTTCGGTTCCGTTCACCTGTCGGATGGCATTGTCGACATGTATCCCGAACGATTGCCCGCCCGAATAGCGATTGAACAGCGGCGGAAATACCTTTTTGGGCAGTGCCGCAGCAACAAACAACGAGTCTTGCGCTAATGCTTCAAGGATCAGATCAGCAATCTGAGTAGCCCCCGGATGGTCTTCCGGCAGCTGCATATTGTTCTTTGCCAGACCCGATTGATGACCTGCGGTAACTCGGCCGTCAATCCAGTCCGCCCCCGCAAGCATCGATCGGCAACGGTCCAGCTTCTGCGAATTCAATATATTTGGGATCTGGATCAACATATGAAGAATGACTAAAAACTGAATCCCGTACTTACCAGCATCGACCGCCCGGCGCCTGGAATTATGTGACCGCCGCCAATGCGGTCAATAAAGTATTTGTCCGCTAGGTTGTTTATATTCATTCGAAGATCGACGTTCCTTGTCAGTTGATACGACAACACAGCGTCGACGGTCCAATAGCTATCCACAGTTCGAGTATTCGAATTGTTGCCGTATCGTCTGCCGACAAACCGTGGTCCGCCGCCCAGAAACACCTTGTTCCACCGGTACGTCGACCACAAATTAAAGGAGTTTCGCGGAGTGTTGACCAGTACTCGTCCAATTTCAGCAACGGTGTTTGATCTCACGATCTCGCTATCGAGCAGTGTGTACCCCGCTAGCAACTGCCAGTTCCGTGTAATGTTGCCAGTCGCGCTAAATTCAATGCCGCGAACTCTGTGATCGCCATCAAGCGTGACCGGACCGCCAGTCACCAATGACGGCGTCCTTGCATTCGTTTTTTCGACCTGAAACAAAGCGCTCGAGACCAGCAGCGTATTATCGAAGAGATCCCATTTTGTGCCGAATTCGTATGTCCGCGTCTCTTCAGGATCGGTCCGGACATCTGCTGGCAAGTACAGCAAACCCTCGAGCGAAGGATTCGACGACGTGCCGAAACTAGCATAAATGCTGCCATTTTCACGTGGCCTAAAGATCAACGCTGCACGACCGCTCAGAATACTATCAACACGATCGAGCGGAACCAGAACCCGTTGATTATCCACGGTTGCGGCGTTTTCGCCGGAAACATCAAACCTGTCCCAGCGGATACCACCGACGAACTCCCATTGTTTACTAAGTTTTATCGTGTCCAGAAAATATGCCGCGAGTGAATTAGCCCTCGCTTCCGGCCGTCGTGGATCTATAGTTATTTCTCCGGGATAAACATCGTTTGGGTTAGGATCAATTAACGTTGTAAGCGAATTCGGTGCACTCCGCAAAACCCTGGCATTCTTTTCATACGAAAGACTTCCCCCGAAAACTGCCGAATGCTCAATACTGCCCGTTTTAAAGTTTGCGGTTATATCCGTCTGATTGTCCCAAATATCATCCGTTGCCAGCCATGCACGCATTTCGCGATTGATCGACGTCGAATTTACATCGCTCGTGAATCGCGGTGGGGTCGCTATCGAATCTCGGCGTGAATAGCCATAACGAAACTGATTTCGGATAGTAAATTGGTCGTTGAATTCGTGCTCGACGCGGCCGGTGATCTGATCTGCCCGCAGTTTTTCCTTATCGCGATCGACAAATCCGTAAAAGGTCGAACGCGGAACTGGAGCCGGCCGATTTCTAAATGCTAACAAGGGATTATTTGTCGGTGTAACCCACGGAATTCCATAGTCCGAAGTATTGTCCTGCCCGATATAAAAGTAACCGAGCGTGTATCTAGTTGGCGTTCCCAGACCGAAAGTGATCGTGGGTGCCATACCCCACCGGCGATTCTGTATCGCAGCGCGTCCCGGAAAATCCGAATCATGCACCATTGCATTAAGGCGTAACGATATGCCGTTGCTGACCGGAAGATTGAAATCGACGGACGAACGCTTCGCATCATCGGTTCCGGCAACAAGCATTGCCGAAAAAGAACGTCGAAGATCGGGCAGTTTGCTGACTAGATTGATCGTTCCGCCGGTCGAACCGCGCCCGGTGAATGTGGAGTTGGGCCCTTTCACAACCTCAACCTGCTCCAAGTTAAATGGGTCGCGCGACTGGGCACCGAGATCACGGACACCATCAATATTAATATCGTTTCGTGCGCTAAACCCTCGGATCGTCAGATTATCACCCGCTGGAGCACCGCCCTCGCCCGCCGTAAGAGTTATCCCGGGAACGTTATTCAAAACATCGCGAAGTGTCGTAGCGCCCTGTTGTTCTATAACCCCTTGCGAGATTACGTCAATCGTTTGCGGTATATCGCGAGGCGTACGGGCGTACTTCGGGGAATAGATGATCGATGATCCGGCGCCTTTTATTTCAACGGATGCGGACTCGGCCTGTAGATTCAATAGAACGGATCTCGATCCTGTAAAAACATAGTTCACGCCGGTATCCTTCAGGATCTCCCGCAACGCCTGCGTCATCGTCCGTTTACCTACTACTCCCGGCGAAGAAATAAAGAGAATGCTCCTATTCTCCACCTCAAAGGTTATCCCGGTCTTCTTTTGAAATGCTTCAATAACTTCCATTAGCGGGCCCGCCGGTATGTTGAATTCGATCGGCGAAAATTCTCCGTCCGCCGTTCGTTCGATCACCAAATGGCCGTTTCTGTCACTCGCGTAAGCTACGTTCATCGCCCGACTGCTGCCAATAGTAAAAGCTACTATCGCCCCCATAGTTCCAACCGAGATTATCCAATATCGTGAGCCGCGCTTCCCCTTCCGAATACGTCCTTTTCTTGATTTCGTGCTTTTATTTGTTAAATACGTTTCCATTGTCTTGTTTAAACGTTCATCGACGCGGAAGACCCATGCTCCGCTGCGATCCCATATATGCTTCAGAATTTTAGAATAGCTTAATGAAACTGAATTTCATTTTCAGTATTTCAATATTAAACTGAAAATTTTAATTGTTGTCAAAGTCGCCGCTCGTGTTTTTCCAAGACTTTGAATAACAGCGCGGAACGATTAAAAACGCAGTCGAGAAGGCTGCGGTTTCCTCGAAAAAAAAGGCTGATTAGTTTCCCGTGAAATTTGGTGGACGCTTTTCAAAAAAAGCGTCAACACCTTCTTTGAAGTCTTGCGATCTTCCCGATTCGAGTTGGCACTCGGCTTCGAGCGCCAGCTGATCTTCCAGGCCATTTCTAAATGTGGAGTTCAACATCCGCTTTATCCGTCCGATCGCCCCGGTTGGAGAGTTCGCAAGATTTTTAGCCAGTCTCCCGGCCTCATCCATAAGCGATTCAGCGGCAACTACGCGGTTGATCATGCCGGTCTCGGCGGCGCGCTTTGCGTCAATGGTACCACCGGTCATAAAAAGCTCAGCCGCGAGTTTTTCTCCGATAGCGCGCGGCAGAAAATAGGTTCCGCCGCAATCCGGTGAAAGGCCTATGCGGACGAAAGCCTCATTGAAACTCGCATCATCAACGGCGATCACGAGATCGCAAGCGAGAGCAAAATTGGTACCGGCCCCTGCACATACACCGTTTACTGCAGCAATGAACGGAATTGGTGTTTCGCGGATCAGGCGAATTACCCCGTGCAGAGCCTTTAGCGGATCATCCAGAAACGCGTCGATCTTTCCCCCTTTTACACCGATCGCCTGCATCTCACGCAGGTCGCCACCAGAACAAAATGCCCTTCCCGAACCGGTAAGTATTATTGCCCTTGCCCCATCGTCCACCGCCCTGCGAAACGCGTTGCCGAGATCATTGGTCAGCTGAAGCGATAGGGCATTCAAAGCGTCCGGCCGGTTCATCGCAACCACGGCGACGCTGTCGTGAATGGCGTAAATAACGGTTTCGAAGGACATTATTAATTAGTTAATCTTCGCGCGCGAGCGGCTGGAATTGTGGCATTCCTTGCAAAGTACTTGGCGTCCCGTCTTTGGTTGAAAGGATACCTGATCGTGCTTGCCGCAGTAATCGCAGACGATCTCGAATCGACCTGACGAATCAACCACCTTTCGAGCCTTCTTCGAGCGGCACTTCGGACAGTACTGCGGCGGCAGCATATTTCTCTGATAGAAAGTTTCCTGTTCCTTTTCAGTGAAAACAAAGATGTTCTTACACTGAACGCAAGGGATCTCTTTAGACGGCATCGTCCCCCATTCCAAAGATATCAATAAAGATCGCGCACAGATTATCACATACATGTGAAAATATTAACCGCGTACAGCATCAAGTTCGGCTACATGACTCCGAACTGTCTCTCCAAGAGTTTCAAGGTTGTATCCACCCTCGAGGCAGGACACGATCCGGCCAGCGCAGTATTCGGCTGCAACTTGCTTTACGGCTTGCGTCATGGATACGAAATCGCGATCTTCTAATTGCAGTTGCCCAAGTGGGTCGGTCAAATGTGCATCAAACCCAGCGGAAATGAAGACCATATCGGGCTTGAACTTTTTGACGATATCATCAAGGGCCGACTCGAACGCCCGCTTTTGATCGGTTGCCGGCGTCTTGGCCTTTACCGGAACATTCAGCGTTGACCCCAACCCACGGCCGAAGCCGGTCTCTCCACGAGCTCCTGTTCCCGGATACCAGGGGTATTGATGCATCGAAAAAAAGAATACACTTGGATCATCGTAGAATATGCCCTGTGTTCCATTTCCGTGATGTACGTCCCAATCAATAATTGCAACGCGTTCGATCTCTCTGTATCTATTCTGTGCATATCGGGCAGCTATCGCAACGTTGTTGAATAAGCAGAATCCCATCGCGTTCTCCGCCGTTGCATGATGCCCAGGCGGACGGGTAACTGCGAAGGCATTCGTCGCTTCCCCGCTCATCACCGAATCGACAGCCATACACGCGCTGCCCGCAGCGTAAAGCGCGGCATCAAACGAATGCATTGATACTGGAGTGTCTGGGTCAAGTTGATAGTGCCTTTCTTCGAAGGCGTGCTCAACACGTTTGAAGTGCTGCGGCGTGTGGGCCGCTTGGATGGAACCCTTCACGGCAAGTTCCGGTGTGCGTTCGATCAACCGTTCCTTTAATGCAGAGTCTCCGTTTATCGCATTGATCACGGCGTCGTACCGAAGCGGTGTCTCCGGATGGCCCGGGCCGGTGTCGTGTTTTCGTGAGATCGGGTGATGGATCAATGCTGTCGGCATTAAAAAGTCACTTCTATTCGGAGTCAAAGCCGGATGCCTTCAAAACGAATTCCGGCACCCTCGGTTCATCCGCCACGATCTGTGCGCGGCCCTTATCGAGCGCCCATCGATGAAGCCATGAGATGCCGCCCGGGCCAGTGAAGGTGTCCGGCAAACGGTACGCTGTATCCTTCAGTGCATCGTCAAGGCTTACAAACCGATAGCCCCGCTTTTTCATCATTTTCGCGAGATCGTCAAAATAGTCCGAGTTTATGAAATTCGCATGCAGCAATAAAGTCTGACTGATCTCCCGTCCAAACAGCTTTACAGACTGACGTTCCCAGTATCCAAGCTTTCTCTCAATATAGGGGACATATACAGCGCCGACCTGTTTTAACAGCTTATCGTCTTTGTTGTCGAATGCCAGGTCGTATGCCCTGGAGAAAATATAATCAGCGTTATCGATGGTAACAGGCGCGATCGAATAACCATTGTCGCGGAGAAAAATATTAACTTCGGCCTTTACCTTCGGGCTCCTGCCTGTTTGCAGGTACGGATGTCGGAAAAATCGCAGTTGTCGGCCGCGCTCGATCATCAGACCTTTCGTGAGGGTCTCGCCCTTGCGTATATCCGCCAGGTAATCGTCGAGCGCGATCACATTAAGGCTCCGGTGTGAATACGTATGATTGCCGAGTTCAAGCCCGGCGTCCAGCCACATTCGAAGCAGATCAATCTGCGACTCGTCACGCCTGCCGTCAGTATACAGTTTGTTTTCGTTCACGAATCCGATAGCCGGCACATTAGCGCGCTTTATATGTTTGAGAAGTTTTCGAGTGATCTCTTGCCGATTTGCTATGTCGCGCCTTGTGGATACCACCGGAAGATCGTCGATCGTAACCGCGATGGAACGATTTTGGACACGTGCCATTGAGGGTATTGTTGTGAAAACAACGAAAAATAGTACTAATAATTTCATCTCTATTTCCTAAACAGCTGCGACTGATCATTGAAGGCTTTGAACTCCAATGCGTTTCCGCTTGGATCAAGGAAAAACATCGTGGCCTGCTCTCCGGGTTCGCCGGAAAAGCGTATCTTGGGTTCGATCACGAATTCGATCTTCTTTGCCCTAAGCCGATCGGCCAATTCACGCCATTCGCCCATAGGAAGGACGACTCCGAAATGCGGCACCGGGACGTTGTCCGCATCGACCTGGTTTGCCGAAGTGGGCGCTGGGCCGTCTCGAAGGTGGGCTACGATCTGATGGCCGTATAGGTCAAAATCGATCCAGCGATCAGAGCTTCTACCTTCGGAGCATTCCAAAACGCCGCCATAGAACTCTCGGGCCGCATTTAGATCATGAACCGGAAATGCCAGATGGAATAAATAGCTCATACGAATGCTTTATTACTGACCTTTAGTATCTGCCGCACCGCTCCTAAATGATACGCAGTATGCGCTACCAGCCCGATCGCCATTCCTACTTCACGTTCGTCCCAGTCTCGCGTTTCGGCAATGCAGCGCATTGCGGCCACGTATGAACGCCGCACCGAATCTTGTAGCGCTACCCATTCCTCCGCGTTGACAGTCTCGATCAGCCAGCTGTCTTCCCAGTTTACAGCCTCCGTTCGCCCTTTAATAAATTCACAAAGCCGATCGAGATAAAATTTCGCATGTTCGGTGTGAGCGGCTACGGTGGTCCCATTCGAGGCGCGTGAAGCCATTTCCGCTGGGACATCTTCGAGAGTGTTGAAAACACCGATACCGCGGTCGAGATAGGCGCTTGGCCGGTCTTCGGGCGAACCCTCAAACGTTTCTCGGAGAAGGAATGCTATCGATTCGACAAAATATTCCGTTTCGATCGTGCCGTTGTTCATCTGTGGTAACCTTTTGTTTCAACTCAAAAATGCTCCGAAATATCGAAAAATTTATCGATGAACTCAACCGTAGCCTAGCCGAAGGAACATTCGTAAAAATGACTCTAGGCAATTATAAAGGTGCGGGCGACCAACTGCAAAAAGTTCAGATACGGCTATTGAAAACAAAGAAAGGCCTGAGGCTGTTCTTTTTGTATCGAGGAGCTACGCGAGACACAGCCAAAAACTACTCGTTTGACGAAGGCGTTTCGCTAATTCGCGATTTATGCGGGAAGGATTTTTTTGCTGGACATTTGTTTACAACTAAGGCGGACCTGCAGCTCGACGTGGGTTTGAAAGGTGCGGCGCGGCTTCATTCTGCGAGGCCGAGATTTACAGCAGTCACGATCGAGGCCCATGACCGCGAAAAAACGACCTGGATCGATCCTGATGCCTATTACCTCAGAGCACTCGGCATCACCACGGAAAATGGCAAGATTCGGGACAAACAGCACGACAAATGGCGTCAGATCAATAAGTTCATCGAGATACTAAGCGGCCTTGTTGAGAAGTCTGCGTTGAACGGCCAACCTGAACTTTCGATCGTGGATATGGGTTCTGGAAAGGGATACCTGACGTTTGCCGCGTATGATCATTTCAGAAATACCCGTGGGCTGAATGTATCGGTGACGGGAATCGAGTCGAGGCGCGACCTGGTCGATCTTTGCGGCGAGATCGCCGAAGCCGGTGAATTCGAAGGACTTCGGTTCGTTGAGGGTTCGATTACCCATTCGAATTTGGACTCCATCGATATACTTATTGCTCTTCATGCCTGCAACACCGCCACCGATGATGCAATTTTCAAAGGAATTAAAGCCGGAGCTGAGATCATCGTAACAGCGCCATGCTGCCACCAGGAGATTCGGCCGCAGATCACACCAAAGACGGTAATGCACGACATCCTGAAACATGGTGTAATGCTCGAACGTACCGCCGAGATCGTTACTGACGCGATGCGTTCCCTGCTGCTCGAACGGAGTGGCTACTCGGTGAAAATGTTGGAATTTGTCCCGCTCGAACATACCCCGAAGAACAATATGATCATCGCAACGAGATCTCACAAACCCGTGAATAGTCTTCGATATGAGGAGCAAATTATGTACTTAAAGGAATTCTATGAGATCAACGAACATCGGCTGGAAAGACTCCTCAACGAAAGTCGGCTGGACGACTTGGCGTGGAAAGGTTGACCATTAAGACCCAACTAGCGTAGTATGAATGTTTGTCTTTTTAGACGAATTGGGGATAAATAGCAATGAAACAGGAAATTCATCCGAAGTACGACGAGATCGCGGTAACTTGTGCATGCGGGCACAGTTTTACGACACGATCGACCATGGGCGAGGAACTGCATATCGAAATTTGTTCGGAATGCCATCCGTTCTTTACCGGAAAACAGAAATTGGTTGATACCGCGGGACGTGTTGACCGATTCAATAAGCGATATGCACGCAGCGGCGCTCAGGCTGCGAAATAAGGTGATCACGGTTACTGACCGATATTAGCTAAAGATAATTCGACGCCGACGTTTCGAGCGCCATTCGCTAAAGGTGTAATTTTTTACATTTGCGATCGGTGAAACAAACGTCGGCGTTAGTTCTTTAAAGCCGGGAAAAATGGTCGATCCGTATAGTCATTCAGCGTGCGGATAGACAGATCGATCGCATCAACGAGTCGACAGGATACGGGCGAATTTCCGTGAATCAACAGTTATGAATATTAAAGCATCTTCCAGAAAGCTCACCATACTTCGCACACTCTTCGCGGTCGAGCGCGATCTTATCGTTGGAGGCCAGGCAGTAATGGAGGGGGTGATGATGCGGACGCCGTCGGCGTATGCGATCGCCTGTCGAAAGTCAGACGGCTCAATTGTGACCACCGCTGAAACGCTTCCCAAATGGTCTGATAAGTATAAGTGGCTGAATCTTCCGGTACTTAGAGGAGGAGCAACGCTGATCCAATCGATGGCGCTGGGCATAAAGGCGCTGAATTTCTCGGCACGTATTTACGAAGACGACCTGAACCTTCAGGAGGAACTAACGAATCAGAGATCGTTTGAACTCCGAACGGCCCTCGCCGATGGGACCGAGGACGAAAATTTCACCAAGGCACCGGTAAAAGTGGTATTGCCGGACGCGGCAAAGACAAAGAAAGCGTCGCAATCGGCAAGCGCCGTCGGGTCGATAATCTTCGCACTTGCGTTCAATATTCTACTATTTATCGTTGCACCGCTGCTACTGACCAATGTTGCGTTTATCGCATTTGGATGGGCCGAGGGACCGGCGATCGCTGCTGCAGCCGGCTGGTGGGAGACGATAAAAGCCTATATCTGGGAGATCAAACCGCATTCCTGGGTGGCGTTTAACCTGATCGATGGGTTGATCCGGATGTTGTTCTTTGTCGTTATGATCTTCTCGATGTCCTTTCTTAAGGATATCCGTCGCGTTTTTGAATACCATGGGGCCGAGCACAAGACCGTATTCACTTGGGAAAAGGGACTGTCACTTACCGTCTCTAACGCAGCGCAGCAAAAACGCCAGCACCCCCGTTGCGGCACATCTTTCCTGATGGTCGTGATGCTGGTCGCAATTGTGCTGTTCTCAGTGATCAAGTTTGATGCTATGTGGCTCAATCTTGTTGTGAGAATTGCACTAATGCCGCTTGTAGCTGGACTATCGTACGAGGTGATCCGCTACGCCGCGAAGAAGGAATCGGGGGCGATTTTCAAGTTCATGACGCTGCCTGGGCTTTGGCTGCAGAATATTACAACTCAGGAACCTGATGGCGAGCAACTCGAAGTCGCGATCGAGGCGCTGAACGAATCCTTAAAGCTTGAACCGCTGACGAACTGAACGTCGTCATCAAAGGCTGATTTTTATGTTGGATAAACTTGCACAGATCGAAAGGACCTATGAAGAGTTGACCGAACAGATCTCGTCACCGGATATAATGTCCGATATGTCGTCGTATGCGAAAGTGATGAAGCAGCATCGGACGCTCGGTGAGATCGTCGAAAAGTACCGTGAGGTAAAGAAGATGCAGGAGGACCTGCAAGGTGCGAAGGAACTTGCGGAATTAGCGGACGACGATGAAATGCGTGAAATGGCCCGAAGTGAGATCACGGAAATCGAAGATAAACTCCCTCAGGTCGAAGAGGAATTAAAAATACTGTTGCTTCCGCGTGACCCCAACGACGAAAAAAACGTTATTCTTGAAATAAGGGCCGGTACGGGCGGCGATGAAGCGACATTGTTTGCGGCTGAGATCTTGCGAATGTATGCACGGTACGCCGAACGTCAGGGCTGGAAAATGGATATTATGGATGCCTCCGATACCGGTATCGGAGGGATCAAGGACGCGGTTGCCGTCATCGAAGGCGACAAGGTCTATTCGAAGATGCGGTATGAATCGGGCGTGCACCGCGTACAGCGCGTGCCGCAAACCGAAACGAGCGGACGTATCCACACATCGGCTATAACGGTTGCGGTTCTGCCCGAAGCCGAAGAGGTTGACGTCAAGATCAATCAGAACGATCTTCGCGTCGATACGTTCTGCTCATCTGGACCCGGCGGGCAATCGGTAAATACGACGTATTCTGCGGTGAGGATCACACATCTTCCGACTGGTGTTGTTGTATCGATGCAGGACGAGAAGTCGCAGATCAAAAATCGCGAAAAGGCAATGCGGATATTGCGGGCGCGGCTCCAGGAAATCGAAGAGCAAAAAGTACACGATGAACAGGCGTCGGAGCGAAAATCGATGGTCGGCAGCGGAGACCGTTCTGAAAAGATCCGCACGTATAATTTCAAGGAAAATCGGGTTAGCGACCACAGGATCGGATTGACAGTTCACCAGTTGGACCTCGTAATGGAGGGCCAACTCGACGAATTTGTCGAGACACTGACCACACATTTTCAGGCCGAGAAGCTTAAAGCGGAGGCGATCAGCGCCTGATGGGTATACCGACGGACTCACGATCGAACCCTGCGGACCTTTGACCTCGAATGCCGGTAACAAAACTCCTTCTCATCCGACACGGACAATCAGCCGGGAACGCCGAGGGGCGATTCGGCGGACACGGTCCCACGCCGCTTTCGAAACTCGGTGAAGAACAGGCCGAAAGGACGGCGGAGAGACTTGCACGGGAAGGCATTTCGGCTGTCTATTCAAGCGATCTGCTGCGCGCGGTGCAAACAGCCGACTATCTTTCGAGGCTTACTGGGCTACCGGTAGTTAAGTCACCCGCCTTTCGTGAACGCAACGTCGGCGTACTCGAGGGGCTGACCTTCGACGAATCAAAAGCCGCATTCCCGAAGGATTATTACGCGCTGGTTAACCGCAATATTCACCACGTGATAACAGAAGGCGAAAGCTATCGCCAACTACTGGAACGCATCAAACGCGCTCTACGCGAAATAATCAGCTCCCATTACGGTGAGAGGGTCGCCATCTATTCGCACACGGGCGCGTTGTGCTTTTTATCGCTGCATTTGATGGATGCGATCCATACATCGACAAGGCAAACTCCCTGGCTGATCACTTCGAATTGCGGTATTAATCGATTTGAGATCCGCGGCCCCCGCAACGTCCGTGTCCTTGCCCTCAACGATACTCGCCATCTCACACAGACAACCGGAAATGACGCATTTGCCGCTCGCTGACGTCGGCCCGAAATTTCTCTTGACATAACCTTCGAATTGGAATATCAATCAGCTAGCTGATTTGATTTCCTCACGGAGGTGTAACATGAGATCCATGCTCTTTGGTATTTCGCTAATAGCGGTCTTTTTATTGTCGTCAACGAGCCTCGGGCAGATAGAAGAACTCCGGGAGGCGACCGGCCAATCGGTCGGCCTTAAAGAGGAGATCGTTTATGGCAGAATTATTCTCCAGGGGGTTCAGTCAGGAGAAAAGCCGCCGGATGTATATGTGTCGCTATTGACGAGAACCTCGGTCGCAAATCGTGTAAAGCTCAGCGATACTGGTTACTATTACTTCAGACAGGAAACCCGCGGTTACGGCACGATAATCGTCGAAGTTGACGGCCTGGAGGCAGCGCGAGAACATCTGTCACCTGCCGGCGGATTGCAGCAGCGTTACGACTTCACGATCATTGTCCGGCCGAAGAACCCAAAAGCGGTGAGCGGCGTAGTGTCGGCAAAGCACGCTTATGTACGGAGCAAGGATAACGCACGGCTTCTTCAAAAGGCTGCAGAGTTCGCGGAAAAATCTAAATGGGACAAAGCCGCGGAGCATTTGACTCGTCTTGTCGCAAACGACCCGAACGATTTCATCGCCTGGACATTATTGGGTTCTGTTCATTACGGCGCTCTCGATTTTCCGGCCGCGGAAAACGCCTACAAAACGGCGATCGGGCTAAAACCGGAACTGTCATACACGATGCTCAATCTCGGGAAGCTGCACCTCGCGCAAAAACGTTTCGATGACGCAATAGCGATCCTGATAAAAGCGACTACGATCGACCCCGCGTCGGCGGAAGGTTTCAGAACGCTTGGGGGAGCTTACTTGAATGCGCGAAAGTGGGAAGAAGCTATTCCAGCATTTAACGAAGCAATACGCCTCGAACCCGTTAAGATGGCTTCTTGTCACGTTTATTTGGCGTGGTTATACGATGGCACCGGCGACAAGGCTCGGGCGGTCGCTGAATATAAGACATTACTCACGAAGGTTCCCGACCATCCCGACAAAGTGAAATTCGAACAGTATCTCCGTGACAATCCTCAATAGACAATAAAAATGGGGATCCGGCATCCGGATCCCCCATCTGTAAAAGGCGTCACGAGTTCACTCTAGAAGAAAAACTTCCCGCGTAAGGTGATTCGCCTGCCGCCAAAACTGCCAACGCCGTCATACGTGTTGAAATTGACGTTTCCGGCCGTATTAAAGGCATCTGTAAATGCTCCAACCCCGCCGATCGTCCTTTCACGCTGGTTAAATACATCAAACATCTCGGCTCCGATCTGGAAATTGAAGCGACCGTCGCGACCAAATCGCGTGTTTTTCAATAGGACTATGTCCGTATTGTTATGGCCGTTCGACCGGAACGAATTTCTTATATCTGTTCCGGCTCCCCCACCAGCGAGTTCCTGAGCGAAGAATCCGGTGGATATATAGCCTGCACCTGGATTTGTTGCAATATAGGCGCGGACGTCCGGATTGGGGGCCGACGTCATTGCCACGGGGGTAACGACACCGTTGACCAGTGTCAACCCCATAATGCCGCTGGAGACTGACGGGTCGCCATTGGGATTGAAGATTGCCCGGTCACCGGCGGAGTCGCCGTTTCGATTGGCATCACGTCCGGCGAGGATCGTTATGGGCTGCCCAGACTGGATCTGAAATATGCCCGTAAGCTGAAATCCGCCGAGAATCGCTTTCAGGAATCCGTTGCTGCTGTTGAACGGGATATCAACGTTGAACGAGGTAACGAATCGGTGTGGAATATCCAGGACCGACGGGCCGAATTCAGTACTAATGTCCAGTCCTTCACCAAAGAACTCTCCCGCATCCTGTGCCCGGCGCGGATTGAGTACACTGGTGAATAACTCGTTCGTCGCGTTGTCCTCGGTCTTACTATACGTATATGCCGCGGTAAAGCCCAGATTACCTGTAAACCGCCGGGTGACGCTTGCCGCAACGCCGTCATAATTCGACTCGCCGATGTTCGGGAAGCCCGTCAATGCTCCGGCGAAATTCGCCAGTTGTCGCGGTGCTAAGAACGTAGTCGAGCTGATCAATGGATTTGCGGCAACGACAGTTCCGATCGTCGGGAGAGCCGAAAGTTCTGACGCGGTCGGTGTCGCCAATAAGGTAGGAATGACCATAGCCCCATCGACCACTGGACGGGCATTGAGTTGGACCTGCACCGGCAACTCCTTCGAACGGGTCCTTAGGTAGCGGAGCTCGAGCCCGGTGTTTCCCCAGAGCTGCCTTTGGAATGAAACAGCGATCGAATCAGTATATGGAACGATCTGGTCCAGGATCAAAGAACCGGCCCGGGCACGAAGAAACGCAGGGTCCAGATTCGGGACAAATGGGGCGCTTCCTGCGCCGCCGTTTTGAAGAAAATTCGTAGCAGAGCCAGCGCCCTGAAGTTCACCCTGCAATGTCGGCGGCAAACTAATAAGTACAAAATTCGAGAAGTTTGGGAAAAAAGCCCTCGAATAGTTCGCACGAATCGAGCTTTGTCCTTGTTCACCGAAAAGCAAACGTCCAACCGCATTGTCCCAGTGCGGGGCCCAAGCGATACCTAAACGCGGCGCTAGATTGTTCTTATCGGTTTTAGGAACTCCGAATTCTATAACGCCAGGTATGTTTGCCGGGGCAGCAGTTGCCTGCAGTGCGGCGTCACGGTAAAGCCCCTGATGTTCATACCGAAGACCGAGATTAAGCGTTATATTCTGGCTTATTTTCCAATCGTCTTGTCCAAACATGAAGATCCGGTGGTTGTTCGATACAGAACTTCCGGATCCGATACCGCGAATATTGACCCGATCGGGTTTTAGATCTCGGAGCAAAAGGTCGAACGTGCTGTACTGATAGTCGCCCCGTGCGCGCGGCAAGAAGTTGCTTCCGCCAAGATAGCGACGATAGTCCGCGCCAACTTTGAAAGTATGCTGGCCGCTTACCAGTGTCAGTGAATCATAGACCTGATAGTTATGATCATACCCACTCTGCGGGAGATTGGACTGCGGGCCGATTACCAGATTTAGCGCAATAACAGCAAGGTTTGGGAAATTGTTCAACGATTGCTCTTTCAACGGAAAATCCTGGATCGTACCTAAATACGACAGACGCAGGTCGTTAATGAGATTCGAGCTAAACGAACGAATGTAGTTGATGGAGAATAGATCCGTGTCATACAACGAGTTATTGTTGAAGGCAAGACCTCCCCTTCCCGCACCTTCGGCCAGATAGCGCGTTCGTGCAAACCGATAACGGAGCTGATCCCTCTGACTCGGCAAATGGTCAATGTTGAATTGGTAAGACTTTTGATCCTGAAATGCCGGGATCGGCAAAAAGACTCTACCAAATTCAACGCCCGTAAGGCCGAGCAGATTTCCGAACTGCGTCGTCAGCGTTGCATCAGCCGTCGACGCCAAAGCAACGTTATTTCGAAAGATATCAATAACGTACTGGCTTACTCCCGGAGCCGCTGCAAGCCGGTTAAGACCTGCCAAGGTGGGCACGATGAACGAACCTGAGGACGAGGCCCCGGTTTGATAATACTTTTCGTAAGCGCCAAAGAAGAATAGTTTGTTCTTGCCGCTTGTAAACATCGGACCACCTTCGCCAAAATTGAAGAACGGAAGCGGCCCGCCGAATGTCCCGCCGTAACGAACCTCTTTGAAGAAGTTCCTGTCTGTGCCGTCTTCATCGGTGCTCCTGGAATTGAACTGTTCGCTGCCGATGTATGTGAAGACATTACCGTGGAAACTATTCGTTCCGGATTTGGTGATCGTGTTGAACTGCCCACCAGCTCCGGCACCAAACTCGGCGCTGAAATTGTTCTGCAGCAGCGTAAATTCAGATATTGCATCCTGGATCGGACCAGTTGAAGGGCCGGTCACAGACGCGTCATTGTTATCGACCCCGTCGATATTAAATGAGTTACCGCGTGCGCGAACGCCGCCGCTTACCCCGCCCGAACCTGCAGTTCCGTTTGCCGGTGGGATAACATTGGGTGCGAGCAGCGCTAGGCCATTAGCGCCGCCGACGGGCAGATCTTGCGCTGAGCGGCCGGAAAATGTTGTTCCGATCTGCGAGCTGTCAGTTTGGACGACCGCTCCAGAATCCGAAACAATATCCACAATGTTCTCGCCGCCTCTGATCTGCAAAACGGCATTGACCGTGGACGTTTGATTCAGAGTGACGTTTATATCGCTCGATACAATCGCGAAACCGGGGCCTTCAATTTCGATCTTATACTCGCCGATCGGGACGTTCGGAAATAGGTACGAACCTGCGCCGGTTGTTTGTGCGGTAAATAAAGAGCCGCGAAGTTTGTCGGTCAAGCGAACCTGTGCATTCGGTATCACCGCGCCGTTGGGGTCGGTAACGCTTCCGGTTACTGCGCCGCCGGTTACTTGAGCGGTAACCGCTGAGACGCAAAAAATCAAGCTGAGGAGAACAGAGGCCAAATAGCCAACATGCCTGGTTTTCACTGTATTTTTCCTCCAAGTTTAAATTAGCCTACCAACACTGAATTATGCCGATATATATAGTTGAGCCACGATAAAAAGCGAATTTTGGGTGGTCCCTTAAGTGTCGCCTAATCTACCTGGATAGAAATACAAACAAGCTCGACGCACATTTCGTGCCTTGTTCGTTATTCTGGGCAACCCTTGTATGCACTGAATTTAGGCGGTCGATCAATGGACTGTTCCACTGTGATTTCCTCGTTTTCTGGATAATATTCAGAATTTTGGGAATCTTGAACTTACTATCGGAGCTAGAAACATCTTGACTTCTGACGGGCGAGCGTTCGACAATCAAAACGCTATGAAATGGCTTTTCACAATCGCTTTGATCACGGGAGCGTATTTCCTGCTACCGGTACAATTGCCCGCACAGATCGACGAAGTGCGGCAGGCTACCGGCCTTCCGATTCCCGTTGGGACCGCCGCCATATACGGCCAGATCGAGATTCGCGGCCTGTCGCGCGGCGAACGAAAGCCGATCGTTTTCGTCACTCTGTTCATTGGTGGGGCACAGGTTGATCGCATGAGGGCGACAGACGACGGTTATTACTATTTTCTAGTCTCGCCGCGAAATGGAGCTATTATTGTTGTTGAATCAAGCGGCACCGAGGTTGGACGGGTTTCGATCACGGGAGGCACCGGCAGTAGCGTTCGACAGGATATCGCCTTTGATTGGCATGAGTTACAACGTTCCGCACAGCGGACGGGGGTTGTTCAAGCAAATCCGGTATACAAGCGTTCTAACGAAAACCAGGAACTATTTCAGCGGGCAATGACCGCTGAACAAAAGAAAAAACCGGATACAGCTGCGGGAATATACAAACAGATCGTCGACCAAGATCCAAAGGACTTTGTAGCTTGGACACAGCTCGGGACGGTATTTTTCGGAGATTCTAAGTACTCAGATGCCGAAAAGGCCTACCTAAGGGCAATCGAGCTAAAGACGGATTATGGGGTCGCTCTGATGAATTTGGGCAACCTTTACTTCGCCCAGAAACTTTTTGAAAAGGCCATTCCGATTTTTTACAAGGCCGCGGCCGCCGATCCGACCTCGGCCGACGCGTTCCATTACCTCGGCGAATCATTCCTTCAGATCAAACAGGGATCGAAGGCCGTAATTGCTCTAAATGAGGCGATTCGGCTCGCTCCTGATGAAAAAGCGGACATTCATCTGCGGCTCGCCACTCTTTACAATGCTGCCGGACTGAAGGACCGCGCGGCCGCGGAATACAAGCTATTTCTCGAAAAGCGGCCCGACCATCCGGATAAAGGGAAGCTGAGAAACTACATTAAAGAAAATTCAAAAGGTTCTTGAGTTACACGCAAAAAAGGCCGGAGCCAATTAAAACGCCCCGGCCGTAATTTCCAGATTACTGGAGTCTAGAAGGAGTACCGCAATCCGAACTGCACCCTGCGTGGAACGCCTTGAATGCTCGTGAAGATCTTGCCGAAATCGCTCGATGCATCACTTATATCCGAATCCTGCCCTAATCCCCACGTGGACCGCGTAAATTGATCCGCATTGAAATATTGGGTATTGGACACATTGATGACCTCGGTACGGAACTGAAGCTTGTGGTCTTCGCTCCAGGGCATACGGAACGACTTCGACAATCCGAGATCCAGAGTGGAGTACCCGGGAAGGCGAAGCACGTTGCGATCACCCGTCTCTCCGGGACGCGCATTTCTCCATGAGTTATAGGCCGCCTGAGCGTCAGCAAAGGCACTCTGCGTGTCCCTGTTTACCTGGATCTGAGTGTCACGAACCCGAACACCGCTCGATTGAGCGTTCCAGTTGGTTGCCCACTGGGCCGAGTCAAACGGCGAGAAGATCGGGAGTCCCGTGTTCCAACGATAAATACCGGACATCTGCCAACCGCCCAAAAATACGTCTGCGAATGAATTCATGCCGCTGAAGTACTTCTTTCCCTTACCTACCGGCAATTGGAAGATAAAGTTGGCGTTGATGCTGTGCCTTGTATCGAAGTCAGATACGGAATAGTTATCCTGAGGCCGAAGCGGATTCAGAATGAACTGTGATCCGTATGAACCGCCGGTCTGAAGGCCGGACGCACTGTCAAATGACTTCGCCCACGTGTAGTTGAAGTCATACGATAGTGTTTCGCCAAGTCGCTGCCGAAGCGAGAACGTGGCGCCGTTATAATCAGATTCGGCCGTCGAACCAAATGCCGAAAACGCTGCATACTGCGGATGGAAGAACATATTCGGGAACACACCGAGGTCATCGATCAACGCCTGAACGAAGGTCCAATCAAGGACATCGAAGAACTCAAATCCCGTGAAATCCTCCCGAGCTACTATTTGAAAAACGGCTTGTGTAGACGACCATTCCGGGATTCCCCAGAAATTATCACCAAGCCCGGGGAACAAATTCTCGAAATAAGGAATAGGCTGGATATTGTCTACGTGGGTATTAGCCGCCCGAAGGTCGTGCAGCATACCCGCAGCCGTGTACCAATCCGTCCGTGATTGTGGATCGACCAAATTATTCAAGGCCATTACATCCCGCGAAGCAAGCAGATTGCGCGCCTTACGGCCAATATATGATGCTTCGGCGTACATTCCCCACGGAAGTTGACGGCCGATCGAAACGTTCCACGAATAGTGCTTAGGCGTTTTGATCGTAGAGTCAAGCGAGGTTTCGATCCGCTGTGCCTCATCGGCCGGCGTTTCGAATCTCTGAACGGGAATCGGAATCCCAGGAAGGGACCGTACGTCCTGATCAAAGCCGGTGAACCGGGGGGCGGGATTATCGGTCACGTTGTATGTATTTGCCGCGATCGTTGACGAGGACGTAAACCCTATTGTGGACAACCCATCAAAACTAACCGCTAGCTGGCCGCCAAAGTGGTCAGCTGTAATACCGATTCCACCGCGAATAACCGTCTCTTCATTACGGCCAAAAAGCGAGCCGAGGAAGCCATCCTTGAAACTTGGCGACCAGGCGATCGCAACCCTGGGCTGCCAGTTGTTCCAGTCCATTTTATAGAACCCGGGGCCGTTATTCGCAGGGCCGCCGCGTTCAAACTGGATCAGGTCATTAAAAGGAACTCCTTGGGCGGACGATGCCACACGTCGGTCAAAATAATCACCAAGCCCAACTGTCGGTACGACCTGAAAGCCAGTTGACTCATACACAGGACGGCTAATTGAATAACGCACACCCATTGTAAGAGTCAGGTTGCGCTTTAACTTCCAGGCATCCGAAACATATGCATCGTACTCCTCCGTCGCAAATGTGCGCTCGGTTGGCGTTCCTGCCGGCACGGTAGAGCCATCAATATCGAAAGTAAAGTTTCCGCTATACTGCGAAAACCGTCCGATCACGGCTGTGGTGCCATTTTGCACGATCGATCGTTGGGCGGACGGTACGGTATATCCGGCAGCGGTTACTGCGCGATCTAGTATACGGCCGGATAGGTCATAAAACGACGGATTCGTTACTGCGGAGTCAAAAGCACTGCCAAAGTCGACTCGCTGGTTCCTGATAATTCTCACGTTGCCGCCAAACTGCAGCGTGTGATTGCCCTTGATCCACGTGAAGTCGTCTGTGATATTGTGTGTTGGTGTAATCCGGCTCAGCGTTCTCGCAAACGCCAAAGGCGAAAATACAAATCGAAACGATATTGCCGAATCACTGGAGTCACCCTGCGTGCTGAACGCCTGGCGGGTCAACCCATACCGGAAGTTATTGACCATGTTGGAGCTGATCGCCATATCGTGGCCAACTACGAATCCATAAGGATGGTCCCAAAGCGTGGTCGCGACCGTATCCGGGAATTGGGATGTTCCAGTCAGGATATCATTCTGGTAATTTCCTCGAAGATACAGGCCTTGATTGTCATTGATCTTGTAATCAAAACGGGCAATATGAGTATTTTCCTCAGACGTGGTGGCCGCATTAAACCGGAAGCCGCCTGTGTTTATCCCATCTCCAACCGTCGTGTCGTTCGCAGGATAACGCGAAGCCGCATCAGCGAGAACCGAAAGCGCCGCTGGATTTAGGCCTACAGCAGGAAAGATAACGTTAAGATCAGCGGCCGACAGCGAAATTAGTCGGTTCGTGCCCGCTGGATCTCCAGGAGCCGCACCCATGAACCTAACTTCCGCCTGGCCTAAATGGGCGAGCGGCACGGTTCGTACAACGGACACTCCCTCTTCCTGGCGCTGGCCTTCATAGGTATAAAAGAAGAAAAGCCTGTCCTTTAAGATAGGTCCGCCAATCGACCCGCCAAATACATCGCGCGCAAGGCTAGGACGAGGAGCCCGTTCATCGCCGACGTTAGCAAAGCCATTTATAACGGCGTCATCATCCGCTTCGTACGTACCGGCGGCGTTATTGAAAAAACTATTCGCTGAAAATGCTGTTGGACGATAGAAATAGAAAAGCGATCCGCGGAGCGAATTGGTACCACTCTTTGTTATTAGCGAGATCTGAGCACCGGAAGAGCGTCCCTGATTCGCATTCGCGTTCGAGGTCGTGATGCGAAATTCTTCGACCGATTCGGTCGTCGCACGAAGAACGGTGTCCTGCGAGGTCTGGAATTGCGCCGTCCGTCCGCCGTTCTGCTGGTCGTTGATATCAACACCGTCAAGCAGCACATTCGCCTGATCTGACCGGCCGCCGGCAACATAACCTTCTCTTGTAACACCGGGTTGAAGGGTCAGCAGGTCAGCAACTCGCCGCAAGTCTGTGGGCAGCTCCGAGATCTGTTGCGGCACGAAATTGTTTCCAAGACTTGCATCCTGGTTATTTACAACCGATTCGATAGTGTTGGAAGTAACATCGACGACAGCGGTCACCGAACCCAGCTCGAGAGCAAATCTCAACTCGATCGGAGAATCCACAAGTGCCTGAACACTCGTGCTGACCAGCTTCTTGAAATTTGCTGCTTCGACCTCAAGCCTATACGACGCGGGTGGAATTCCCGGGAAGGCAAAAGTCCCTTCGTCGGACGTCGACGCGCTCCGATTGAATCCCGTTTCCGGATTTGACAAACGAACCGTCGCTCCCGGGACGGCCGCACCGTTCTGATCCGTCACAGTGCCCCGAACTGCGGAAGTTCCTGCCTGCCCGAGGATGCTGCCGGCCATAAAAGCCAGGACCATCATTGAAGTCAGTGCAAGAAACACGTTTCGTTTTAGATAACTAAATCTCATAGCGCCTCCTATTGTTTTAATGAATAAAATTGCTTTACGGACATCGGTGACCAATAAACAACGCATTTTGCGTTCCAATTAACACGAATCGCCTAACTATAAATAAATCCACACTTCCGCAATATTAAGGCAGCTTCAAAAATCGTCGGAAATCTGGTTGATTTTGGATAAAATTCAAATTTTTGGGTATTTGAACTGGCACACAGTATAGTCTAATGTTCACGATTTAACCAATCGGCAACGGCCTTCGCAGCTGTCGATCCCATTCCGGCCGCCGTACTGATCGTTGGTGACGTCGGGCTTGCGGCATCACCGGCCGCGAAGACGCCCGGAAAACTTGTGGCACATTTTTGATCAACTCGAATATACCCCTGCTCATCCAGATCGATCTTACCTTGAAATATCTCGGTGACAGGCTCCACGCCAATGCGGATTAGGATCGAATCGGCGGCGATATATTCGGTCAAACCAGACTGTAAATTTCGTATCTCAACCGATCTTGCTCGGCTCGAGCCAAGAATGGCTGTCGGGGATGTATTTGGCATAAAGGTGACGTTTTCGATTTCGGCCACGGCCGATAAAAACTGTGCCCTCGCGGAATACGCGCTGCGTCGATGAACAACAGTAACCCGCTTGGCGTAATCACTCAGGATCATCGCGTTTTCAAACGCCGCGTCACCGCCGCCGATGATCACTACGTTCTGACCGCGAACCGATTCCCTTTGCTTCGAACCGGACTCCAAGACTCCTCTACCCGCGAATTCAGACTCGCCGGGTATCGAGAGTCTGCGTCGTCGGACACCTGTCGCAGCGATCAAACCTTTAAAATCAAAGCGATCTCCGTTTTCCAGAACGACCGATCGGGCGTCGAGATCGACGGTGCGGACCGTACAACCCAAAGTAGTCGAACGATTGGATTTCGATAATTGCCTGAGAAATATATTGCGAAGTTCTGATCCGTTTTTTGCTTCTATTCCTAAATAATTAACGATCGGGTTATAAATGCGAAGAAGCTGGCCCCCGGCTTCACTTTCACGCTCGAACAAGACCGTGCTCAAACCAAGCTCCCGGCACCATAGCGCGGCCGACATTCCAGCCGGGCCGCCGCCGATGATGATAACGTCGTAACCGACCGGCTGTTCAGTCATATTTGGCGAGGCCTATTTAACGGGCGGCTTGCTGGGCCTTATCTCTACCTTGCTCGGCAGCGCCCGCTCATTCATTCTGAGCAGGTCCAAGACCGCCTGTGCAATATCAGACGGCTGAAGCTGCCACGCCTTTTCCTCGGTCGGAACATCACCGCCGAACGATGTATTAACGCTCCCGGGGCAAATATAACTTACCTTTATATTGTCATGGCGAACTTCCTGCATTAGCGCCTCGGTAAATCCGTTCAGCGCGAATTTCGACGCGTTATACGCCGCCATTCGGGGATGTGGATTCTGTCCGGCGAGAGATGAAATGTTGATAATATAACCACCGCCGCGTTTCTTCATAAGCGGGATCGCGTAGTGGCTCGCGTAAAAAACGCCAAAAAGATTAGTCTCGAGTGTTTGCCGAAATTCGCTACCGGAAGTTTCTTCCACCGTTTTGCCGAAGACGCCCATTCCTGCATTGTTTACAAGAATGTCCAAACCCCCGAAAACGCGGCCGCATTCCGACAGCATCATTCTCACCTGATCCTCGTTCCGAACGTCGCAAACCTCGCCTTCTGTTGGGCCTTCAATAGACAACGAATCCAGAGCGCGTCTCAGATCACGCCTTTCACGTCCGCAAATAAAGACCTTTACTCTGTTTTGCAGCAGCTTTTTAGCGATCGCGTATCCAATGCCTTTGGTAGCACCAGTAACGATCGCGACCTTGTCGATCATATTACTTTCAATCATTTTCACTCGCGAGAAACTCGCTCTTTTCGATGTCCGGTTCCTCCACTTCGTTTCGTTCGATAGCGGGCGATTTCCGATTGCTTAATTCCTTCCAAACGATCGTAATACTTTGATCGCTGTGCAGCCGAACGACGCGAAACGCAATAAGCACATCGCGGCGCTTGTCGAAATCAAATTCGTCGTAGACCGTTCCCTGCACCGTGCGGTAGGAATGGCCGCGGTACGCTATAGAGCGCAGAATATATGTTGTGTTGTCCAACACGTGTACCGATCGGCTATACATAAATCCGCCGCTTGATAATCCGTCGATAATTTGCTTATCGGCCTTTGCGGCTTCTTTTATGTCGGCAACAGGCAAAAAATCCGCGGCAAGGGTAACGCCCGGCGTTGCGAGCGTAACCTTGCCCAACGGAACATTTCCAATGTTCGTTAGAAGGCCATGCTGCAGGAAACCGGAAGTCAAAAACATATTGCCGGTAAATATCAAGTCGGAAAGTCGCCGAATGCTGTGTTTTCGGGTCCTAAACGAATAGGATGCGCCGGCGCCGGGCATACTGTACATCAGGCAATTTGCGGTCACGTTCACAACTGACGTATTTTCTGCACATCCAAGATCGGGTATCAGCCTTGTCAACCCCGTATTCGGCGCCGCAAGAACGCCAGCGAACCGCACACTATCCGCGGGATTGACTTCTAATAGCTTTGCTTCATTTTCCGTTGGCTTACGGTAAATAGATTCGATGTGCCGAAAGATCCGTTGATCCTTACCCGGCCAAGACGTGCGGCGACCACCTCGCTTTAGAGCCGCGAATCGGGCTTCCGTTTCGTTGTTTTGACGCGTTCGCCGGAGCGCTTCGTACGGGTCTGGCGTATAAGCTGGTATGGGCGCCGTTGTGGGAACGGGCGTCGTCGTCTGGCCGGGCATAGAAACGGCAGATACAATTAGAAAAGCTAAAAGGAGGATTGCCCTGGTCATTAGAAATTCTCCTGCAAAAGACTTCCTTCGGGATTCTTCGATATGTAACCGGCTCTAAAGCTTGCGCCTCAAGATCTCATTAACCACCTGCGGATTAGCCTTTCCGGTCGACGCTTTCATTACCTGACCGACGAAAAAGCCGAAAAGCCGTTCGTTGCCGCCTAGGTATGCTGTGACCTGATCTGGATTGGCTTCGATTATCTCATCAACGATTTTTTCGATCGCGGACACATCAGAAATTTGTTCGAACCCCTTTGCTGCGATCACATCGGCGACCGTTCCACCGCCGGCAAACATTGCTGAAAGAACTTCCTTTGCCTGATTGTTGTTGATCGCTCCGTCATGGATTGTCTTGATCAGTTCCGCCAGATCCTCGGCTGTTACCGGACTCTCCGAAGCCGCGGTTCCCGAGTTGTTCAATTCGCGTGTGAGATCACCCAATATCCAGTTAGCGGACACTTTTGGATTAGCAGTAATTCGCGCAGTAGTTTCGAAATATTCCGCAATACTCCTTGCGCTGACCAATTGCGATGCGTCGGCGTAACCAAGTCCATAAACACTGACGAAGCGATCTCTCATATGATCGGGCAATTCCGGCATCGACCGGCGGACGCCATTGATGAATTCCGCAGATACCTTGAGCGGCGGCAAGTCGGGTTCGGGGAAATATCGATAATCGTGCGCGTCCTCTTTTGAACGCATAACCCGAGTCTGATTATTCTTTTCGTCCCACAGCCGGGTTTCCTGGCGTACGCCTTCGCCGCTTTCGTGTGCCTCGATCTGCCGCTCGATCTCGTATTCTATCGCCTTTTGCATGAAACGGACCGAGTTCAGGTTCTTCAATTCTACCTTGTTGTTGTATTCGGTTTCGCCGACCTTTCGGACCGAAACATTCGCCTCGCACCGCAGGTTTCCCTTCTCCATATCGGCGTCACTCGCGCCGACCCATTGAAGGATGCTGCGTATATGGTTGACATAATCATAGGCCTGCCACGAAGTATGAAAGTCCGGAGATGTAACGATCTCGCCTAGCGGCGTACCAGCACGGTTCAAGTCAACGTAGGAGAATTTATCGGTCTCGGGCAGCCCTTCGTGAACGTTCTTACCTGCATCCTCTTCAAGATGCATTCGCTGTATGTGGATCGTCATCGGCTTCCAGTTCGATGCGTGACCCTGGTCGTCGCGGTCGGCGGTCATTATCGTCAGAGTTCCGTTGGCCGAGAACGGTTTATCGTATTGCGAGATCTGATAGCCCTTGGGAAGATCAGGGTAAAAGTAATTCTTCCTCGCAAAGATCGACGTTTCCTGTATCTCCAGCCCAAGTGCAAGTGCTGCCCGAGCTGCTAACTCGACCACCCTGCTGTTCAAAACCGGCAAAGCCCCTGGCAACCCTAAACACACCGGACATGTGTTTGCATTCGGTTCAGAGCCAAACTGCGCAGCACAGCCGCAAAATATCTTAGTCGCCGTCGCGAGTTGAGCGTGAACCTCCATCCCGATCACTGCTTCCCAACCATTTTTCATTTTATTTAGTATAAGACAAAAACCGCGAATTATGTTGTAAGCATAATCCGCGAATGTTAAAAATCAAAATGTATCAATTCCTTGGGTCCTAGAAGCCAAAGCTCAATCCAACTCGTCCGCTGCGGCCGATCGTCTGAAAGCCGTTCTCATAATAGTTATCATCGAACAGATCTTCGATCGTACCGAATAAACGCAAGCTAAATTTTTCGTCTTTGAGCGGAAAAGTGTAGCCCGAGGTTAGGTCGGCCCGTCTATTGCCCTTAAATCTGAAAACATATGTGTTGAAAGTTGAGCCGCTAAATACAGGAGCCAAATAACTGCTCGTAAACAACATATCGAAATTGATCCAAAACCTACTGATCCTTTGTGTTGCGACAATTGTGACCTGATGATTCGGTATCCCAAGCGAATCGATGATTCCGCTACCGAAAACCTGCGGTTCCCGTTGGTCGCTGTTTGTGTAAGTATATGAAGCAAATATATCCGTCGAATCCGTCAGCCCGGCTTCACCGCTGAATTCTCCGCCGCGTGCGATTCCGCCTTTAGAATTAACATACCCACCGAAAGGCCGATGTGTGTTTCCGATATCCGGAACGACATTGCCGTAAGCGATCGTGTCGATAAGCTTATTGTAGAAGTAGACGGCCGAAAATTTGGCTTTGCCACCAAGAATCGATTGTTCGATACCGGCGTCAAACCCGATCGTCCGCTCCGGTTTCAAGCCCGGATCACCCAAAGCAACAAACTCGGGAGTGCCGAAACTACTAAAAAACGTTCCGAATCGCTCATATAAGGACGGTACTCGATATCCGTTGCCAATATGTGTGCGGAACTTTGTTCCCGACGATCTTAAAAAATACGCGGCCGAGCCGTCGAAAGTGTAGGCCGCGGGCGGAGAATCTATCGCAAGGTTCGAGTACGGCGCATTGCTTAAACTAAACTCCGGCGCGCCGAGACTGAAGAATTGGGCCCTAAATCCGCCTGCTATCTGAAGACGGTTATCCATGAAGTCTAAAAGGTCTTGGGCATAGACCGCGTTGCTCGACTGGTAGCCGCGAGTAAAGAAATTTCCGAAACCATCCGGCGTATGGCCATCGTTTCCGAACATTTCATGTTCAAATTCGTACCCGATGGTAATTCGGTTGTTTTTTGGCGACCAGTCAAAATGACCGTTCGCCGTTTGAATCCGTCCGTCAAAAAAGCTCGTCGATGAACTCTGGAAACCGGGACCCAGAACTCCATTTTCATTATTTCGATCTGTCTTAAGCCCCGAATAATGACCCTGAAAGATCAGTTCATCGTTGATGGCATGAGTTAAAACAACCTGACCATTAAAAAATTTTGATTGCTGAAAATTATCCGGATCGTTCTGATCTACGATAAAATTGACTCCCGGCCTGGCTTCGATTACAACGGAATTCGAGGCCGGCGGAATACCAGTCGTATCCGGATTCGTGTTCAGTCTAACGAAAGCGTCGGACACAAAGAAACGGGCAGAAAAATTCGTGCTATTGGTCGGGTTGATCTCAATTCGGCTCTGGAAATTGGTATTGTGAGCATTGTCTTGGCCATCGATCCCTTTTGTATAGGCAGTTCGGGCAACAGCGAGGTTAAACCCGAATTTCCCGTTCGTCGTTCCATCGGAAATGTTGCCGCGGAATCGACCGAGCCCGTAACCGCCTGCCGCATATGAAACCTGTCCTTGCATCCCAGGTTTAGGCAGAGGAGTTTTAAGATCGATGGTGCCGCCAATCGCGTTCGTTCCATAAAGTGATGATCCCGAGCCCCGCAGCACTTCGACTCGGCTTACGCTCGTCAGTGTAAGATCACTCAAAAACGACGTAGCATCCCCACTGATCGACGACGCATCGCGCAAACGAATGCCGTCGATCAACACTGCCGTATCTTGATTTCGAAGCCCTCGAGACTTTATCGAAGCGGTCCGCCCGAACCCGCCAAGCTGCTGCACGCGAAATCCCGGAATCGTTCTCAGTGATTCCACGAACGAAAAGTCCGCGCGGTCACGCATTACCTGCCCTGTAATAATATCGACCGATTTTGAAACTTCGTCGAGCGGCTGTGCTGCATCGGCAGAGATCGTAACGCTCTCGCGTATCGTTTGTACGTCATCGAGTTTAATACTTATGGATTCATTGACGCCAGGTCGAATCTCGACTGAAACGGTTACTGAAGATCCGCCGCCGCGTTCGTCAACCTTTAAGCTATAGCGTCCCGGAACCGCGCGAAACCCAAAAAAGCCAACGGTATTTGTTTCGGTTCGGTACTCAACCTTTGAATCACCATTGACTGACATTGTCACAATGGCGCGGTCTACCGGCCCGCGTTGGTCAGTTACCGTCCCGGTTATCGAATACCCATTTTGCGCGTTCGCACCGATAATGAATAAGCAAATTATTCCAAGAGTCTTTATCAACCTCATACTGTCTCCTTATCTGCCCAGCGCAGAATGGTTCAATACCTGACACGAAATGCAAAGTTCCCGGCTTTTACGGTTGCGTGGGCAGTGTTGGACTTGCACCAATCTTCCCTTAAATCTCATGTCTTCCTGATTCGGGGCTTTACGTCCCCAAATATTAATAAACTGAAGTCACCCTCAACTTCTTACTTGCCGGATTCTCGTCCAGCAACACGCTAACCCCATATACTTTCTTCACGTTATCTTCCGTCAAAACCTCACGCGGCGATCCTTTCGCAAAAATTCTGCCGTCGCATAACAAAACGATCGTGTCCGCAAATTCCGAAGCAAGATTAAGATCATGGGTGATGATTATTGCCGCGACTCCGCGATCTCGGGCAAGCCCGCGCACTAATCCAAACATCAAGGCCTGGTGTCCAAGATCGAGATTCGCCGTGGGCTCATCTAGAAGGAGTACGCCCGCCTCAGTCGCTAGCGCCCGAGCAAGCACTACCCTCTGACGCTCGCCGCCGGATAGTTCGTTCATCAACCTGTGCGAAAAATTACGAAGATCGCATTTATCGATCGAATCATTGGCGATACGAATATCCTCATCCGTCTCCCATTCGAATGCTCGGCCGTGTGCAAATCGTCCCGATAACACAAACTCGAGTACGGTAATCGGAAACTTTGTTTCATTCTCCTGTGCGACCACAGCGATGCTTCGGGAGATCTCACGACGCGAAAATCCTTCGATTGGTAAACCGTTTAGGAGTATTTTGCCCGATGACGGATTGATAAGTCCGGTGATCGCACGCATCAACGAAGTCTTCCCGGCGCCATTCGGCCCGAGCAAAACGATGATCTCGCCGGAACGCAATTCAAGCGACACTCTATGCAATACGTTCACATGGTCATAATTGACGGATACGCCACTAACGGCAACCACTGTCTGATTTTTGATGTTTTCCTGTCTCAATTTTTCCTCAGCAGATAGATGAACAGCGGCGCACCTATTAATGCCGTTATCGCACCCACGGGCAATTCGCGAGGAGCGATCACAGTCCTAGCGAACGTGTCGGCAAGCACCACAAAAATTGCCCCCGCGATCGCCGAAAATGGCACAACACTTCGGTTGTCGCTGCCGGTTGCCATGCGTACGAGATGCGGAACGATAAGGCCGACGTATCCAACCGAACCACTTGCAGCCACGGACGTTCCCACAAGCAAGCTCGCCACTCCGAAAACGATAAACCGAACCCTTCTCACCTCGACTCCGAAGTCCATCGCGTCGCGTTCACCTATCATCATTAGATTCAGTGCTTTAGCTTGCGATGACAAAATGATCGTGCCCACAACCGCGGCCGCTAGCGTGAAATAAAAACCGGTCATTGTTGCCTGCGAGAGATCGCCAAGCAGCCAAAACATAAATCCGCGAAGCTTTGCCGCCTCCAGTAAGCTCGTTAACAAAACGATTATTGATGAAAGGAGCGTCGTGATGATCACGCCGGAAAGCACTAATCGTTCGACATTCATTCCGGTCCGGCCTTGTGCCATCCGGTAAACAGCGATCGTCGCGATCACGGCTCCGGCAAATGCCATCACGGGACGCATTACCGCTATTTGCCCAAAAAACACAAACGCTAGCATTGTCCCAAGCGCTGCGCCATTCGAAACGCCAAGCAGATACGGCTCCGCCAAAGGGTTTCGTAATAACGCCTGCAGCGAAGCCCCAGCAGCCGCAAGACTTGCCCCGACACACGCACCGAGGAAGACTCTCGGTAGGCGAATATCGAAAAGGATCGCCCGCTCCGTTTCGTCCAATTCAAAAAACGAAAGCGTTTCACTGCCGAGCGCTGCAGCGATCACAAGCGCCGCGATCAGCGCGAATACCAGGGCCCCTCCGCGACGAAGGTTCGCGGCATTCGGCTTATATCGGCTGCGGTTTGCGATGATGCGCTCTTCCATTGATCTATCGGACCCTACTGATGCAGCACTCGGGCGATCTCCTCGAGCGCGTCGATCGAGCGCGGTCCCGGCCGCGAGATGATATCGGCGTTTATCCGGTATACTCGTCCGTTACGTATTGCGGGTGAATTCTTAAACACGTCGTTCGGCTCCTGGTTATCCGGGCTGTCGGACAGTATCAGAGCCTCCGGATTCAACGCCAAAGCCGTTTCCTTGCTTAGTTTAGGGTATCCACTCGGAACTTCGGCGGTGACAGAACGACCGCCGGCGATGGCAACGAGTTCAGTCAGAAAGGAATCTTTGCCAGCCGTGAAAAGAGGTTCTTTCGAGATCTGCAGGAAGACACTTTTTGACGGCTCGGCCGCGATCTTCGTCTTAATTGCCGCAAGCCGTTCGTTCAATGTGTTCACCAATTCTTCGGCTTGATCCGCAGTACCGAACAATTCACCGAATTGTTCGACGCTCTGGAAAACATCTTCAAGGGAATTCGAGTTTGTCACAAATACCGCTATGTTCCGCTCTTCCAATGTTTGCATGAACGCCTCGAGCTGCGATGCCGTCGAGACAAAAACAACTTGCGGCCTCAATGCGACAATTGTTTCTATATTGGGGGTCTGTGTATCGCTAACTTTCTGAATTGATTGAGCTTCGGACGGAAAATTGCAATACGTCGTCACTCCCACAAGCTTATCCCCGGCGCCAACCGCAAAAATACTCTCAGTCAGACTGGGAGCGAGCGAGATCGCGCGTTCGATTCGCACCGGTAATTGGACGTTCCGCCCGAGATCATCTTGGACGACGCGAAACGCGCTAATCTCGGTACGGTCCACCTCGGGGTTGCTCCGACATGTCACAAGAAGGCCGAAAGCTGTGAAGGCCAGCGCGATCCATACCACCGCGACCGGCACCGCAACAATTAACGATTTCAAACGTTTCATATAGCTAAACTGAGAACGCCCTGTTCTCGTGGCCGTCATTATCACGGACAAGAAAACAGGGCGCTCAAATTCAATAAACACCATGTTTGCCTGAATGCTTTGACGCGAACATCTACTGGCAAACGAAGACAGCGGTAGGTTTTCTGACTTTACGACTAAAGATTCGGTTCGAACCGTATCCAAATCGACTCACAGTGACGCGATCGTGCGGGACTCACACCCGACTTACCCCTTACGGCAGTTCATGCAAACTGCGCCGCTCAACGAATATACTGGTAAAGAACAATTTCCGGAACCCACCGGAAACTGCAGATTATCACGCCTTTCGCCCGTCAAGTCAATATACGGGTACCTGTTCAGGCGGAAAAATCCGAAAACCAGCCGCCATTCGATGGTGAGTTATAAGATCTTGTGATAGTCGACGCGGATATGGGAAAACGAGACGAGGCCATCAAGGTTTATTCACAGCTAAAATCGACGAGACCACAGTTTGGCCGGCTATCGGTTGATAGAAACAAACTGATTTCGGATCCGCAAAATAATCGATATTTAACAAATGAAGTGCGGCTTGTGTTCGGGAAACACAAGCCGCGATTTTTGGATAGGCTACCTGAAGGAACAGCGGAGCGGATAGGCAAAAGGCGGATTGTATTGGCGTGCAGCGTGCTGACGAAAGAACTTCTCCGCTGTTCGTTAATTCGTCGGCACTAGAATCTTTTCATTCGGGCGGCTCATCCCGATCTTCCGGGCTTCCCGCTCTATCGAGCGTGAATCGCTCTTGATCTGATGGATCTCGTCCTGTAGAGCTACATTCTCACCGGTCAGGATCTGGATCTGCGATGTCAAATTCTGATTCTCTGTGATTTCCTGTCTCATCTCCGTAAATGCACGGAAGTTGATCGCTAAACAGACTACCAGGGCCATCGACGCAAACACTGCGAATGCCATGGTTTGAGGTGACGACTTTGCTTGCCGCTTTGCAACGCTCGATCGACGTCTTCGCGATGGCGACACTGCAGCGAAATCATCCAAGTAAGTATTTCCGGCCTTGCTCAAGGAGAACCTCCAAGTCTTCTTTGCTTTCAGTTTCGGCATATATCCTGACCATCGGCTCGGTACCCGAAGGTCGCATTAGCATCCAACTGCCATCAGCAAAAATGAACTTTACACCGTCCATTCGATTGATATCTTCAACCATTCTGCCGCCGATCTCCGACGGCTCCTGTGATAACTTTTCTTTCAATCTCGCTGAAATATCATCGGTCAACTTGACCCCAATTCGGCCCGATTCCAGCTTCCCCACGCGACTTGTCAATTCATTTAGTTGATCGGTCAGGCTGCTTCCGCGTGCTGCTACCACTTCGGCGGCAAGCAAACAGGCCAAAATGCCGTCTTTTTCCGGATAATGACCCCTGATCGAAAGTCCCGCCGATTCTTCACCGCCAAGAATGATCTTGTCTTGATTTATCAGTTCGCCGATAAACTTAAACCCGACGGGCGTTTCAAATAACTTCAGTCCCCGGCTTTGAGCCACTCTATCCACCAGGTGCGACGTTGCCACGCTTCGCGCAACCCCGGTTTTCCATTCGCGGCTTTCCGCAAGATAATCTGTCAATAGTGCGACCAATTGATTCGGCGTGATGAACTCACCATTGCTGTCAATAACTCCGAATCGATCACCGTCGCCGTCTGTCGCCAGACCCATTGTCAGGCTGTTTGTTCGGACGGCGTTGCGAAGCTCGTCAAGATGACTTTCGCCCGGTTCCGGTGATCGCCCGCCAAAGGTCACGTCCCGCCAGTCATGGATAGTGTCGACCTCTAAACCGTTGTCACGCAACGCCTTGTCCAGGTAACCGCGGCCAGTTCCCCAAAGGGCATCGTAGGCGTAGCGGCCATTGGCATTTGCCAATACATCAAACCTGATCTTAGTTTTCAAATCGTCCAGGTAACCCGGACGAGCGTCGAATTCCTCAATTGAACCGCCGGTCGCGTCGGGAAGACTTATGTTAGTCAGACATAAGTCTTCGATCCGCTTTGTTATCTCCGGCAGCGCCGGTGCTCCGTCCGCCGTCGAAAACTTTATCCCCTGATACTCCGGCGGATTATGCGATGCGGTAAAATTCATACCTCCCGCCGCATTCTGGCTCCGGATCACATGCGATATCGTCGGTGTCGGCGTTGGCCCGCTGCATATAAGAACATTAAACCCCTTGCGTGCGGCGATCTCA